>CACZAZ010000034.1 GCA_902779285.1 uncultured Ruminococcus sp. | reverse complement strand
AGAGTAAGGTCTCCAACGAGATCCCGTACCCATTTCAATCCACTCCTCCCGCGCGGGAGGAGTCAGCAAAAACGCACAAAAACGACCCGAATTTAACGCATCCTTGCGCGTTTTATAACAAACCTTTCGCCTTTTGACCGGCGATCGGTTACAGTTATCTTTGTTATTCCCGGAAAACGTCCTCGTTTCTTCGTGCGAACTGCCCGCATTTTCATGAGAGCATACGGCTCGCACAACTCAAACGAGCAAAACGCCCTCGGGATCATACGAACGCTTTTTCCCGTATTGTTCGATTCTTTGCGAATACCGGTTTCCGAGATAGTAGAAGCGCAGACTGTCCTCGTCTTCGTCCATTGTTTTAAGCAGTTTGTCTTTTACGACCACAAGCTGCGCTTGGTCCAGATCACACTCGAACACGGAGTTCTGAACCCTTTGTCCGTAATCGCAACAGATTTTGGCGATCCGGTGCAGCCTCTTTCTTCCAGCCGCCGCCTCGGTTTTCACATCGTACGTTATCAAAACCAGCATCTTTTTCCTCTCTTATTTCCAAAAGAAAGGCGGATAGGCGTCCAGGTCCCCGCGGATATACCGCGCAAGAAGCAACGCCTGCACGTACGGGACCAGACCCCACGGCACTTTTTCCTCCAAAAACGGATGGAGCAATTCTTCCTTTTTTCGTTTCTGCCATTCGTTCAAGAACTGTTTTCTCGCCTCGTCGTTCAGAACGACCGCTCCGTTTTCCATTCGGATAAAATGCGTTTTTGAAAATATCTTATTGTTGATCAGATACAGAACGAAACGGTCCGCCAAAGGTGCGCGGAGTTCCTCGATCAGGTCCACCGCCAATGACTTCCTTCCGGGTCGGTCGGTATGGAGAAAACCGACGTAAGGATCGAGCCCCACGCTCTGCAGAGCGGAAGCGCAATCCAACGTCAGCAACGAATACGTAAATGAAAGCAGAGCGTTCACGGGATCGAGAGGCGGACGACGGTTCCGTTCCGAAAAGGCGAACAGTTCCTTATTATGCAGAATCAGCTCGTTGAACACGCCGAAGTATTCCGCCGCCGCACTTCCTTCCGTTCCGCGAAGTTCATCCGCCCGTTCCGCCCCCTGCAAATCGCGCATATACTCCGTGATCCGCCCGGACGCGGTCCGCAAAGCGTCAACGTCCACCTGCATCACATGATCCCGGACCGCCCGCAGAAGGACGTATTTGGAATTGTAGAGTTTTCCCGCCAGAAAAGACTTGGCGACGGGGAGCGAACGCTCCTCGGAATCCGCTATCCTATACTGTTCCCGCCTGAGCAGTACGTTCCCGCTCTGCAAACTGCCGACCGAGGTCAAAAACCTTCCGTTCGGGTCAAAGAAGGACAAAGCGATCCCTTCTCTTGCGCACTTCCCCATGAGAGCGGGAGACGCTCCTTTGTAGGAAAAGCAGACGATGCTCTCCAGCGTATGCAGCGGAATGGTCCTGACGGCGTCGTCCGTTTTGATCTCGACCGTTTCTCCCACAAGGGAAAGATATGCGGTCTCGGACAAAACGTAAAGCGTGTTCAGCAGTTTCTTCACGGTTCGTCCTCCAAATGCTCCAGAATATAGTCCGTAGCCGTTTCACCCTTTTTCATAAGAGACGGAAGGCAAAGATCGCAAAGCGAACAACGCCGGCATTTATCCGACGGCTTCACTTTCGGAGTATATCCCCGATCGAATAGAGCGTGCATTTCGGAAAACGATCTTTTGACGGTCTCTCGCAGTTCCTCTGTGACTGCCACGTATTCCCGGCTTCGCGTCTCAAAATAGAACAGCGCGGCGCGGTCGACCCGACAGCAGTACATTTCCTCCAGACACATTGCCTGTGCGGTCGCCTGCAATCTGTCGCAATCGCTGATCTTCGTTTTTCCGTGCTTGTACTCGACCGGCAAAACGCTCCATTTCCCTTTTCTCCCGTGCAGAACGATCCCGTCGTCGCTCCGCGTGAACACGACGGCGTCACATTCGCCCGAGACGCCCATCGACTCGCTTTTGATCGGCATCCCCCGAACGGTCAGTTCGTCTCCCCTGCTCTCGGTTTGCGTTTTGTCGTGTACGCGTTCGTGGACGACCTTTCCTTCTGCCGTAAGCGCGTTTTCTTTCCATTGGTTTTCGATATGGATCAACGCCCATTGCCTGCGGCAGAAGGAAAAGTGCTGAATACCGGAGAGAAGGAGATACTCGTTCTCCCCGTAGGTCAAGACCGGATCTCGCAGCTGACCCCGGCGGGCAGCGCGGCGGTATCGACGGCAACCGTATAGTCCGCGTAGGCGCGCGGCGTTTCGATGCCCGCTTTCTTCTCCACCTTCACGAGATCGAAGAGCTTATGAGCGGGAGCGTTCCCGAACTCCGAATCGTGTTTGAAGATGATCAGTTCTCTCGTCGCCATCTTCCCTCTCGCCGCGGAGTGATCGAACTCGAACATATTCATGATCGCGTCCCACAGCAAAGACAGATCCTCTTCGGAGAAGCCGGTCGTCTTGCGCGCCAGATTGGCGGAAACGTAGCCCTCCACTCTGTAAAGAGCGTACGGAACGACGTATTTTTTGCCCATTTCCGTATTCTTCCGCTCCGCGTCCGCTTCGGTCGTGATCGCGATGCGGGTGATGGTCACTTCCTGCGGCACAACGGGATCGACGCTCCGCGCAAAACCGAGCTGCACCGGGCCGCGGACCTGTCCGCAGTTGAGTTTCCCCTTGGTGAACGTGACCATCACGGCGCCGAAGGTGCGAACGTCGTAGAAGTTCTCGCACATAAAGTTGCGGACCTTCACGTCAAGATCGGGATCCTTCTTTTTGGCTTCATCCACCTTGTCCCCGTTCACGCCGAGATACTCGTACGCTTCCTTGTCGCTCGCGTTCAGCGGGACGTTGTCCTTGATGTAGATGCGGTAGCCGGGAGTCCCCTCCTTCACGGTCTCCACGTAGTTGCGGATCTTCCGCTTGAGGCAAACGTCGGTCACCAGACCGAAGCCGGACTCCACGTCCGTACGCGGCATATTGCCCGCATCCGGGTCCCCGTTGGGGTTACCGTTCTCGACGTCGAACAGAACGACGAATTCATACCGGTTTTTGATAGCTTCCATGATCAGTTATTCTCCTTCTTTTCAAATCTTTTTTGTTTCTGATGATAATACCCGAGTTGGAAAGCGCCCTGCTCCGGCAAACCGAGCCGGTTGGGAAGCGTTTCCTCCAAATTCCCGGTCAAATCGCCCACCTGCTTATCAAAGAAGACCCGGTATTTGGCGTCCATCTTGCGAATGTGATGCTGGTACAGATTGTTCAGGACCGGGAAGATGTGGGCGGGCGTCGCGGCGGCAGCGTTGAAATACTTGTCCCGGATCGTCGCGCTGATACCGGGATTTGCCCTTTCCTGCGCCGCTTCGTAGACGGCAAACAATCTGCCGAGGGTATAGGGGATGTTGGTGCTGGATTCATTCAGACTCACGGTCAGAACCTCCTTCGGAACTTTCGGATTTTGGTTTTTCAGATAATACGCCTTTATGATCGCCGCTTTTGCCGATTTGATATCGCGTTCCGCACGAATACGAAGCGTCACCGCCTCGAGCAGCGCCGCGGGATAACGCGTCCCTTCCAGGACCGCTCTCGTCACCGCGCCGGAGAGGACCGGACTCGGCGTTTTGTCAGACGCACTCGGATTGACGGTCTCCCGCAGCAACGCCCACAAAGGAAGCGTATCCGACCGTTCGCCTTCGATCCGCAGCCGCTCGTAGTGATCGTTCACGTTCTTCATAAGGGCGCCGAACGAATTGCGGTAGAAAAAGCGGACCGAGATCCTTGCGGCGTTCGGCTCAAGCCCGAGAATGTAGAAGACCGTATCGGGGGACAGATCGTATTCCGGACACGGGAGACCGTTTGCCAGACGTTTGACCGCAGCACGCAGCTCATCCTCTGTCATTCCCGCGGGAGGCGCCTGACCGAACAGCGACGCCGAAGACAGCGCTCTGTATTGCGGTTTTGCTCCGTCCGCCCAACATACTACGGTGGTGTCACCGACGAATTGGACGTCGTTTTTCTCCGCCAGCAGATGGTTCAGCGCCGACGTATACGCAAACGCCGCCTTTTTTCCGATCGGCGCGTTGGCGCCTTGCTCTCGGTTGAACGAGCAGAACGAGTCCGCGTTGAAAGAAACCAACGCCGCTCCGCTGGATTGTGCGTTACGAACCCCTTTGATCGCGGGATGCACTCTCTCAAGAACGTCGTTCTCTCCGTTGATCAGACATTGGATCGTTTCTCCGTCCGCCTGTTCGTAATGCCTCGTCCACGCTTCTCGCAGCTCGGGAACTTCATGAGCGAATACTCCGTTGACCATAAAGACGAGGTTGGGACCTTTGTACAATTCTTCTTTCACCTCAGCAACGATCGGGTTTTCGCCCGCTTTGCCGGGGTCCCACTTCTCGAAGAACGAAAGGATCGCTTTTGCTTCTCTGCCCTGCAACGTGCCGATGATCTCTTTGTGCAGTTGCTTGCAGGCATTGAAGCAATCCCTGCTTCGGTCCGCTTTTCCTTTCTCGTCTACCCCGAGGATATACGTGGAATTATCCCATAAAAAGTTGGATTGGATGCCGGAAGAACGCTTGACCGCCGCAGGCAGTTCCATCGTCCGGTTCTCCGTCACGGTTTTGTTCTTTCTTTCGACCGTCCGGACCTGCGGAACAATCTGCGTCACTTCACCGTTCTCGTCGATACAAAGAGCAAAGCCGACCTTGATCTGACTCCACCCCGGGAGGGGGATCGCTCCAATATTCAGAAGATCGTCATACAACTTTGCCAACGCTTGCAAAATCATCCGGTCCGCACCTCCTTTCCATTCATACGCGGAACTGTCAGAACGCCGTCCGTCAACACCGCGTGAAAGAATTTCGGTCGGATGTTTTCGGGGTCGGAATAATCGAGATCAAGGAGCATCCAACCGAGGTCTTTTTCCCCTTTCAGTTCCGCGGGGCATTCCGGATCCTGCAGGCAGGGGGGTCGCCTTTTCGGTCATCTCAAAATGGGCTTCGATCACGTACCGCACGTCGCGGAGGAGCAAAGAGGCACGCTGCTGGATGCTGTCCGGCGTCGCGATGTACGGCGCTTTGCCGCCGTGTTCCATCAACCTTTTGATATCCGACGCTTTGACGACGTCCTTGACCTCGTTTCTGCGAACGTTCGTGAATCGGATCGGTGCGCAGACGCGGATCCGATCGATGACGTACCGCAAACCGGGATGCCAATAGATCGCCTCGATCAATCCGCGAGCGGCAGACGGCGTCATTACGTCGTAACTGACCCGTTCGACCTTCATTTCGGGGCGGCTGAAACATGCGTAGTCGCCCCACACTTCCAATTTGATCGGCATTTTCTCTCCTTTCTGTTTTTTTATACAAACTCTGCTCTTCCGCTGTCGGCGTTCAGCGAAAGGCCCGTGTTTTCATCATAAACCGTCGGGTTAATCAATACTCCGCAGCCGGGCGTCAATTCCTCGATGTCGCCCGCGTCAAGAAGCTCCCTGTAATGATTCTCGTAAACGTTCACACCGTATTGCCCGAGTTTCCGGAAAGTGGACCTCCGGGCTTCACCGCGCCTGATCTCCTCGATCAAAGCTTTGCTGTCCTCCGTCGGGACATAAACGACGTTCGTATTCTGATCGATCAAGTGGAACGCCTCCGCAACGGTCCGGAACGGAAGACGGTTTCCCGCGATCCCCTTCGTCAGGTTTTTGACCGTATCCGACTGATCTCGACTCTCCTTGCCAATCAGTTCCAGAAAAACCCGGAAATACCGTTCAACCGACGTACGGGAACCTAGATCATCGGATGTAGACAGCACTTCCCTCGTCGCGCCGACGTTGATACGCTGTAATCGCGGGACGTTCCCTTCCAGCTCAAACACGGACACGATACTTTCGTCAAGCGGCCTTTTCCCTTCCCGGTTGCATCGTCCCGCCGCCTGAACGATCGAATCCAGACCGGCGATCTCTCTGAAAACGAGCGGAAAATCCACGTCGACGCCCGCCTCGACCAGAGAAGTGGAAACGACGCGGCAGGGGAGCCCGTCCGCCAACCGTTTCCGGATCACAGAAAGCGTTTTCCTTCTGTGCTGCGGCATCATTAGCGTCGAAAGATGATACGTCCCCTCCCGCGGGAGCAGGTCGTACAGTTCTTTTGCCGCTCTGCGGGTATTGACGATGCACAGCGCCTGCTTTTCCGCGTTCAGTTTCTGCGCCAGCGTTTCCTTCGTCGTTTTCCCGAGTTGACGGTAACGGACCCGTTCAAGCGCGCGGAATACCCGATCAACGTCGTCGCAGATCTCCGTCCGCCGTTTACCGGGAAGATACTCGTCGAGAACATCAGAAACGAACGGCTGCGTCGCGGAACACAAAACGGCGGAAACGCCGAAGCGTCTGACAAGAACTCCGATTGCCGCAAAGCAAGGAAGAAAATGTCCGACCGGAATACTCTGTGCTTCGTCGAAAATGATCACGCTATTTACGATATTATGAAGTTTCCGGCACTTTGAAGGCTTATCGGAATACAACGACTCGAAAAACTGTACCGCCGTCGTTACAATGACGGGGGCGTCCCAGTTTTCGGTCGCCAGCGCCGCTTTCTGCAAGGTCGGATTCACGTCTTCCGAATAGGATTGCTCCGATTCCGAATGATGCTCCACCACGTTCTCATCCCCGAGGATCTCCCTGAAAACGGCTGCGTTCTGTTCGATGATGGACGTATAAGGAATCACGTAAATGATCCTTTTCATCCCGTGCGTCAGCGCGTGCTCCAGCGCAAACGCAAGTGAGGAGACCGTCTTCCCGCCGCCGGTCGGGACAGTCAGGGTGAATATGCCCTTCTCCTGTTGACCTGCCCGAACGCACGCTCGTCTGATCTCGTTCCGCAAGCCGTTCAAACCGTTTTCCGCCCCATCCCATTTTGCGGTATAAGCGTTCAACCGATCGCGCAAAACGCCGAGATCGTCGTATCCGCCTCTGCATACGGAGGAATCGGACATAAACCGCTCCGTATCCAGATAATCCGCGTCGACAAGGCAGGAAAAAAGCATTCTGGTCCAGAAGGAATCCGTGAAGTCGTCCCCGAAATCGGGCGGAGAGGCAGTTTCGGGCAACGGTCCGGTCCACCCGGGATAAGCCCTCCCCCTCTGCGGCATAAACCGTTTCAATCTGCCGATAAACGTATCGCTTTCGGTGCCGTCTATCATATTCCCGTAATCCGGAAGACCCGCATGATGTCCGGCGACGCACATCCCGACCTCGTCCCGACCGATCGCGGCACATTCCAAGGCACCCGCGGAGGAGTGATCCACTTTCGGTCCGCCGTCAAGTCTCCTTTGAAATCCCTCGGAATACTTGCCGATATCGTGCGCCATCCCGGCAAGAAATCCGTATTCCCCGGCGCCGAACGATTCAGCGAACTCCGCGGCCAGCGAAGCGGTTCCGGAGAGGTGTTCTTCGACCGTCTGCATGCGGCCGTCGCTTGTTTTATGGGCATAAAAAGTACTCATTTATTATATCCTGTCAATTCAAATTATTGTGTCTCACGGAAAAATCTTTCAGTAATATAATAGCAAATTGACCTAAATAAGTCAAGCAAAAATGCTAATATTTGTAAGCAATGGAGGGGGTAACATCAGACTTCGGGATCACGGTTCAATCGGCATTTTCGATCGTCTTTCTGCCTCATTTCCATTATAGCACGACTATATGTGTAATAAACAGGACATTAAAACTTTTTTCAAAAAAAACGTTTGAATCACATCGGGATCGGTCTCGAAAAAACGGACCCTTCCCATTCTTAAACAAAAAAGAAGCCGCGTTGCCGCGGCTTCTTTTTTCGTTCGGGATCAGTTTTCCGGGAGTTTTTCCCCGAGGAGTTTTTTCGAGACGACCAGCTCGCCTTTGTTGATACGGCCGTAGAAGTCCCCTTTGGGGATCGGTTTGCCGAACAGGTAGCCCTGCAGACGGTTGCAACCGATCTTGTTCAAAAACTCCGCCTGGATCTTGGTCTCCACGCCCTCGGTGAGCGTGAGCATATTGATCCGGTTCGCCATCTTGATAATGCAGTCGATCAGTATCCGCGCCTTCTCGCTGTTCTCGAGGTTGGAGAGGAAGCGCATATCGATCTTCAAGACGTCGAACTGATAATCCTTCAGGACGTTCAAGGACGAGTACCCGCTTCCGAAATCGTCGAGCCAGAGCGAGTAGCCGAGTTCCTTGATGCGGTTGATCGACTCGTTCAGTTTCGAGAAGTTGTCGGTCAGGGCGCTCTCGGTGACCTCGACGTGGATCAGTTCTTTCGCGAGCCCGTACTTTTTGACCAGCCCGTCGAGTTCCCCGACCGCGTCCATCAGTTCGAAGTCCAGCCGCGAGAAGTTGAGCGAGACCGGAACGACGGGTTTCCCGGAGTCGAGCGATTCTCTGAGATCTCTGCACGCAAACTCGAAGATCGCGCGGTCGAGCTTGTGGATCAGGCGGTATTCCTCGAGGACCGGGATAAACTCGTTCGGGAACAGCTGTCCGTAGACCGGGTCCATCCAGCGGGCGAGGACCTCGCAGCCGCAGACCTCCTTGGTATCCGACCAGACGACCGGCTGATAGAACGGGACGATCCATCCGTTCTCGACGGCGTTGTCGATATTGTTGATGACGTACAACCGTTTGCGGTACGCCTCGCTCATGGTCTTGTCGTACTCGATATAGATCGTCTGGAAACGGTTCTTGATCAGGTGGGCGGCGTAACGCGCACGGTCGATGCAGACCCGCGGATCCTCGGCGTTGGAGTTCAGGTGATAGGCGCCGCAGTTGATCCCGAGCAGGATCTCGTCGTCGTAGTCGCTCACCTTTTCGTTCAGCGCGGCGAGTTTCTCCTGCAGCCCCGCGGTCTTCGTCATCACGACGAAATGATCGTCCGCCTGTCTGCCGTAGAGCGAATCGCGGAAGGCGTCGGAAAGATAGTTCCCGATGGCGCACAGGAACCGGTCGCCCGCTTCAAAGCCTCTCTGGTCGTTGAACGCCTTGAAGTTGTGGACGTCGACGAAGAGCAGGACGTTCTCGGACGGGTCGCCCGTGACGCTCCGGATCTGTTCGGTCGCCAGTTCGGAGAAGTAGTTGTAGTTATAGAGCCCGGTCAGCTGATCCTCTTTCGCGCTCTTTTCGAGCGCCTTGGATTTCCGCGCCTCGACCAGCCGCCCGTGGTAGATCGCGAAACAGATGGTCGTGAGCGAAATGAAGAAAGTGAGGTAGTTGACGGCGTCGCCCGAGATGATCTTGTGCATCACGCCGCTGATCTCGATCTCCTGCGCCTTGAAGGACAGCCCCGCCTGATAGGTGAGCAGGATGCGGTAGAAGCCGTAGAAGCTCGTCCCGAGGATCAAAACCGTCGCGTACGGACGGTAGATCAGGAGGCAGCCGACGTAGATGACCATCGTTAAAAAGCAGACGATCTCTTTCCCGCCCCAGAAGTCGCTGTACGAAACGAAAACGCCGAACGCGAGGCAGACCAGCGTGAAGCCCGTGATCGCAACGTGTTCGAGGATCACGATCCGCTTTCCCTTGAGGTAATTGAAACAGGCGTAAGTCACGATCGCGGCGCCGATCACGAACAGGAAGACGTAGATCGTGATCAGCATGGCGTTCATGATCCCCGCCATAACGGGGGTGGTCGACTCGCTCGTCTCGGTGAAACTCTCCAGTTTCAAAACCGCCGTATAGAGCATACAGGCGGCGCCGATCACGATAAGCGTGACGAACTTCCCTCTCGTGAGCCGTTTGCCCCGCTGATAGAACAGGCAGAACAACATCAGTCCCAGCCCGATCAGCAGGAACAGCCAGTATTTCGACGTGTACTTGACGAAAAGATCGGGCAGCGTGCCTTTGCCCGCCTGATACTTCGGGAGGATCTTGGAGTACGACTGCCGGATCAGCATCCACAGTTCCAGAAGAACGACGATAAAGCCCATGTAGCTGCAGCTGCGGATGTTCGCGTCGTGCAGATAGTCGTTCTCGTACTTGGTCAGCTTTTCAAAGCCGAGGACCCCGGCAAGAAACTTCCCGGTCCTTTTCGTTCCGGCGGCGATCGCCGCTCCGGTCCTTTTCACGACGGAGGAAAACGTGCCTCCGTCTCGCCCCGCGGGCGAACTTGTTTCGGTTTTTTTCATAAGGATTTCTCCTCTTTTACGGTTTTCATATCCATTATAGCATATCTTTTCCGAAAATGCTACAAGAAAACGAAAAAAGACGAAAGGAGGTCTCAAGTTTTAGATTATCAGCCCGAAGACGCGAAGACGCGAAGCCCGCCCCCACCCTAAACGGGGGAGCAGAACGGTGCGCCGTTACGCTCCGCTCGATTTCGCCCCGCATTCGCGTGACGCACCCTTTTCCGCTTTTTTAGAAAAAATACTTGACAAACGAGGGTGGGTGTGTTATTATATTCAAGCATTCAAAATGCGGGTTTGGCGGAATTGGCAGACGCGTAAGATTCAGGTTCTTATGACCGCAAGGTTGTGAAGGTTCAAGTCCTTTAACCCGCACCATTTCAAAATCAAAACGAACCCGGCGCAAGTCGGGTTCGTTTTGATTTTGAAACGATACAGAGAGAATGGGATGCAGAACCGACTTTTGCGCTTGCGCAAAAGTCTTGGGGTCTGCCCATCCTATACGGCTTTCCTATTACTATGCCGGGACAGACTCCGTTCAACTTGTCCTATGCCCCGCAACAACAACAGGGGAGCGCCTCGGACGAGGCGCTCCCCTGTTTGAGTCGGCGCTTACCTTTAACTCTTGATTACATCAGCCCTTCAGAACGACGGTTTTTCCGGCGGGGATGAAATAATCGTTTTCAAAGCAGGAAATGCAAACGTCGGTGCAGGTGGGGTTCTGGACCGTGTTTCCGTCGGCGGAGAACCGCAGCGCGTCGTACGCTTTTACGTAGGTCGCGATCTCGCCGTTGGTGGCGTACCAGATATGATCGCGGCCGCTGACCGCTTTGCAGAAGTTCTCCATCACTTCCCAGTTGTTTTCGTCGTTGAATTCGTAGGAATGTCCCCACAGGTAAAAGAGTTCGGGATGTTTGTTCCACACGTACTGTTTGGTATTGTAGGGCTTTGCGAATTCTTCCGCCAACTCCATCAAACGGGGATCGTCGTGGTGACAGGTGGGATCCCAACGCAGCCAATCTTCGGGAAGATCGAAATTGCCCGTGTTGTCGATGGTCCTGGCGTATTCGATCCCGCAGCAGCGCAGGATCTCCACCGCCCGTTCGTTCACGGAGCCGCGGGCGTAAGCGCACCCTTTTACCACGCCGCCGAACATTTTTTCCAGCGTCAGACGGTTGGAGATGATATCCCGCGTCCCCATTTCAAAGGGCATTTCCGCAAGGGGAAGGTGGCGGGAGCCGTGGCAGGCGACCTCGCACTTACCGTCGGAGTACAGATCCAGCGCTTCCTGCTTGGTCATCAGTTTGCGTTTGGGGTCGTCGCGATCCAAAAGCCAATCGGTGGGAACGTTGAACGTGCATTTGACGTTATAGGCGTCGAGTATTTTCTTCAAGCGGATATCGTAGACGAAACAATCGTCGTAACTGAGCGTCAGGGCTTTGAAACGAAATCCGGGGAACCGTAAAAAAGGACGCAGTTTCATAAGATCGTTTCTCCTTTTCAAACGCGGAGTCTGAATCGGGCGCCCGGTCGGGCGCCCCGCGTTTTCTTTTTCAATACGTGTACGTCACCGTCACCGTGACCGACGCGGCGTTCTGCGTGTAGGCGAGAGTGAGCGATCTGATCGCGGACGCGGTGTAGGCGACGGCGATCGTCATCCCGGTCACGCCGGGGAGTTCGATCCCGAAGAAGTCCTCGAGCCGGTCGTCGGGGACGGAGGCGGTGAGGATCTTTCCTTCCGCGTCCGACGCGATCACAGGGGACGCGACGTAGCCCTGCGCCACCTCGGGGGTCGAGAGGATCAGCCCGGTCGCGACGCGGTCCCAGACGAAGAGCCCGGCGTAGTTTTCGCGGATCTCGGCGGCGGAGCCGACGACCGGATCAAGCGTTTCTTCGGTGACGAAGCGCTCGGCGTCGGCGGGATTCAGCCGATCGACCTTCGCCCGGTAGGTGAGGGTCTCCCCGTCTTTTACGAGGGTCGACGAGGCGCGGAGTTTCTGCCCGACGGCGGGATCGTCGTAAACGACCGACGTTTCGGCTTTCGTCAGGGTTTGGTACAGATCGCGGTAGAGCGTGCGCACCTCGATCAGGTCGTCCTCCTGCGCCGCTTCGGTCGGAACGGCGGTCGTCGCGACGGGCGCTTTGGTCTCTTTTTCCCCGCCGCCTCCCGCGTTCGTCGGCATAAGCGAGCAGCCGAGCGACGCCGCGATCATCAGCGCGGAAAGAAGTACGGCAAGCAGTCTTCCGGCGGTTTTCATCTATTTATATTCCTCCCGGTCGTTTTCTTTTTTCAGTTTAGCACAGACCGCGGCGAAAGTCAAGAACGCGCCCCGCATTTTCGGGCGGGAGAATTGACATTGACCCGGGAAAATGCTATAATCGGAGACAGAACAACGAAGGAGAATACCCATGGGCATCTTTGACGGCGTGCTGATCTGCTCGGATTGGGACGGCTCGCTCTCGCGCGGCGGCGCCGTTCCGGGGGAGGAGGTCTGCCCCGAAAACCGGACGGCGATCCGCTATTTTCAGGAGAACGGGGGGCTGTTCACCGTCTGTTCGGGGCGCTACCCGAACTACATCCTCTCCTTCAAAGAGCAGGTCCTGCCGAACGCCGCGCTGATCGCCCTGAACGGCGCGCTGATCGTCGATCCCGTGACCGGGGAGCCCCTGCGCGAACAGACGCTCGACCCCGCGATCTACCCCTATATCGACCGGGTACTCGACGTCTTCCCCTACCCGGCGAAGTTCCTGCAGTATCCCGTCGGAACGGGCGTCTCGACCACCTACTCGCGAAAAGAATACGAACGGGACCGCGAGACGATCGAGCGCATCCCCTGCTACAAGGCGCTGCTCGTCACCGACAGCGGCGAACACGGAAAGATCCTGCGCGACACGGCAAGGACCATTATCGCGGGCACGGATTTTGAAGCCGCGCGGAGTTGGCCGATCGGGTTGGAGTTCATCAACCGGGAAAGCGACAAGGGCGGCGCCGTCCGCTTTTTGAAGGAGAGGACCGGGGCGGATCTGCTCGTCACGGTCGGGGACTACGAGAACGATATACCGATGCTGGAAGAAGCCGATATCGGCTTCGCCGTCGCCAACGCGATCGACGAGGTCAAGGCGGCGGCGGACAGGGTAACCGAGCGGAAGAACTCCGAGGGGGCGGTTGCCGAAATTATCGGAGAGATCGAGGAAATCAGGCGCAAATAAAATCCGCGCTCCCGACGGAACGGGGGAAGGAGAACGGGATGACCGAAAACCAAACGAAGCCGATCACGCGGACGGCGCTGATCACCGGGGCAAGTTCCGGGATGGGGCGGGAGTTCGCCCGCCGGCTGATAAAACGCGGGGAGTGCGACGAACTGTTTCTTATCGCGCGGCGGCGCGAGCCGATGGAAGAACTCGCCGCCGAACTCGGCGTGCCGGCCCGGATCGTCTGCGCCGATCTTGCGACAAGCGAGGGGCTCGCCTCTCTGAAAGAGGCGCTTGAAGAAGCGAAGCCCGCGCTCTCGTGGGTGATCTCCGCCGCAGGATTCGGGGTGTTCGGACGGTTCGACGAGGTGTCGGACGAGGACGTTTTCAAGATGATCGACCTCAACGTGAAGGGAGCGGTCGCGGTGACCCGGATGGCGATCCCGTATACCGTGCGCGGCGGGCATATCGTCGAACTGGGGAGCGGCTCGGTCTTCTGCCCTCTCCCGAACTTCAATATCTACGCGTCGAGCAAGGCGTTCATTCTTCATTATTCGCGGGCGCTGCGCGAGGAACTGAAGCACCTCGGGATCAGCTGCACGGTCTTCTGTCCCGGATGGGTGGACACGGGATTCTTTTCGGTCGCGGACAAGGAGGGGGACGACGTTCACAAGCCCCCGATGAAAAAGCGCAAGCCGCTGCTGAAAGCCGACCGCTGCGTCAAAGGCGCGGTCAGAGCCGCCAAACGCGGACGGGCGCTCTATACGACCAACTGGTACACGAAACTCGAACATCTGCTCTCGAAACTCCTGCCCGCGCCGTGGCTTATCGCCGGGTGGAAGTCGATGCAGAACAAGAAATGATATGGGACGGATCAAACTGAAGGGCGGCGCCCTGACCGCGCCGGTCCCGCCCGCGCTCGTGACCGTGGCGGCGGGAGAGGAAAAGAACGTTCTGACGGTGGCGTGGACCGGGATCCTCGCGACCGTGCCGCCGACCACCTATATCTCGGTGCGCCCCCGCCGCCATTCCCACGGGATGCTGGAGCGGAGCCGCGAATTCGTCCTCCATCTGCCGCCGGCGGCGCTGGCAAAACAGGTCGACTACTGCGGCACGTTCACCGGGGCGAAGGTCGACAAGTTTGAAAAATGCGGCTTCACCCTCCTCCCGTCGGACGAGGTGGCGGCGCCCACGATCGCGGAATGTCCGATCGCCCTGGAGTGCCGGGTGAAGACGGTTCTGCCGATGGGGTCCCACGACGTGTTCATAGCCGAGATCGTTTCGGTATCGGTCGACGAGGGACTGATGGACGCGAACGGCAAACTCCGGCTCGAGCGGGCGGATCTGCTCGCGTTCGGACACGGAGAATACTACGCGCTCGGGAAACGCGTCGGGGTCTTCGGCTTTTCGGCGGTCAAGCGCAGAAAGACCCCCGACAAAAAGAAAGGAAACGGGAATGGAAAACGACGCTGAACGGATCCGGGAAAAGGTCCTCCGGCTGATCGACCTGAAATACGAGAGCGACGTCGCCTTCGAGCGCGCCGCCGAACTGCCGCCCAAAACCGTCAGCAACTGGCGGCGGGGGCGCTCGACGTCGTATATGAAGCAGCTCGCGATGATCGCGCCCCTGCTCGGGATCCACGCCGCCGACTTTCTGCTCGACGCGGGGTCGGACGACTATTCCCAGCGGCTGCTCCACCTCTGGCGGCGCACCGAGGTCCTGCCCCCCGAGGAACGCGCGGCGCTGACCAAAACGCTCTCGGAGGTCATCCGGCTCTATCTGTCCACCCGGCACCGGGAAGGATAAGCATAGTTCCTTTTCGCGGCGCATACCCTGTACCGACCGAACAGGAGGTACCCGCGCCGTGAAACAGACCAAACGATCCCGCTCCCCTCTCGCGATCCCCGAAAAAACCGACGTCCGGACGGGGACAGCCGAGGAGGACGGGGTCGTTCTGCTTCTCTATCGGGTAGAGACCCCGCTTTTCGACGCCGCGTCCCGCAGATCCGACGCGGCGTCGTTTTACGAAACGATCGCGGAAAAGTGCGAAAAATACCTGACCGGGCGGCTCGCGGACCTGCTCCGGGAGGAATACCGCGCGTCGGATCCCGCGCGCCGCCGCTTCGGTTTCCGGTGCGCGGTCTACGCCCACGCGGTCGGGATCAAGCCGGACGGGGACGCATTTACGATCGAGCGGACGGTCACCCTCAAACGGGCGGGACGGCTCCTTTTTTCGCGCGTCTTTTATGAGAAGTGGGGCGCGCGCGACGGCAAACCGATCCCCCTGCCCGACGATAAAGAAAAACGCCGAAAATCCCGCGAAAAAAAGCGGGAAAAAGGTTGACTCGGGCGCGTGCGTTATGCTATAATAGGTTGTTGTAGTTTGGCTTTCCGGAGTCCGATTCTCTTGGGGGTGACGGTATGAAAAAGAAAGGCGGTCTTCTCGCGTCGCTCCGTCTTCTCGGATATCTGACCCAATTCGGGCTCTCGGTGATCATGCCCCCGCTGCTTCTGACCCTGCTCGGCTGGTGGCTCTGCGACCTCTACGGGATCGGCGTCTGGCTGATCGTGGTACTGCTGGTCGCGGGGCTGATCAGTTCGGGGTGCAGTATCTACCGTTTCTTCCGTATTTTTATCCGGGAGACGAAGGACGAGCCCTACGAAAAGACCCCGCCCGAAAAGGGATCGGGGCAAAACGGAAAAGGAGATCGCGAGGATGAAGTTTGACCGGGAAACCAAGCGTGAACTCGGTTACGTCACGCTCGGCACGCTGCTGCTTGCGGCGGTCGAGATCGGCGTCTTTTTCGCGGTCGGAAAATACACGGCGGACGTGCTGTACGGCGCGATCCTTTCCGCCGCCGCCGGGATCCTGAACGCTTTTCTGCTCGCCGTGACGGTGACCCGCGCCATGTCCTATCCCCCCGAGGAGGAAGCCGCGGCGAAAAATCTGCTCAAACTCTCGCTGATCTCGCGGAGACTGTTCCTTCTGGCGGTCCTCGCCGCGGGCGTATTGCTGTTCAACTGGATATCGACCCTGGTCACAAGCGTTTTTCCGTACGTCATCTTCCACATCCGGAAGCCCGTCGTCATGCGCGAAGCCGCCGCCTCGGGGATCGGAGCGGAGGAGACGGAGGAGCCCGCGGAGGCGGGCGGCGAAGAATCGGAAACGAAAGGAAGTGAGGAAGACGGAACCGACGAAAACTGAATATCCCGCGTCCGACCCGCCGATTTCGCGGCGCGACAGATTCCTGACGCGGCTCTGGTTTATCCTGATGCTCCTTCCGCTCTTTGCCGGGATGATGCTGGAACTCTTCCTCAACCCGCCGAGCGAGGGGATCACCGTCACCGGGGCGCAGGTCTATTTCACGGTCTCGCTCCCCTTCCCGGATCTGCCCGCTCCGATCCGCGATCTTCCCGTGACCGAGTCGCAGGTCAACTCGGCTCTGGTCCTGCTCTTTCTGCTCTTCTTCTGCCTGTTTCTGACGCAGGGGATGCGCACCCGCGGAAAGTCCGCCAGACAGGTACTGGCGGAATTCATCGTCGAAAAGGTCGAGGGATTCGTCTCCGGCACGATGGGGGACGGCTACGGAGGATTTCCGCCGTTCGTCTGCGCGATCCTGATGCTCTCGGCGTTCTCGAGTCTGCTCTCGCTGCTCGGGCTCTACGCCCCGACGTCGGATATCAACGTGGTCGGCGGCTGGGCGATCCTGGTCTTCATCATGATCACGCACTACAAACTGAAAGCCGGCTTCGGCTCTTACGTCAAGGGATTCCTCGAGCCCATCCCGGTACTCGCTCCCTTCAACGTATTGAGCGAGTTTTCGACCCCGATCTCGATGGCGTTCCGTCACTACGGCAACGTGATGAGCGGCGGCGTCATCGCCACTTTGGTCTACGCCGGGCTCGCGGCGCTGTCGACCGCGGTCTTCGGCTGGCTGCCCGGATTTCTCGGGGATATTCCCTTCTTCCAGATCGGCATCCCCGCCGTTCTCTCGGTCTACTTCGATCTCTTCTCGGGGTGTCTGCAGGCGTTCATCTTCGCCATGCTGACCATGCTCTATATCTCGCTCGCCGCCCCCGAAAAAGAGAGCGCGTGACCCCCAACCTGTTTACACACACAAGAACAATAAACGGAGGAACAATCAATGGAACTCGCAATCGCCCTTATCTTCGCCGCCTGCGCTCTCGGCGCCGGTATCGCCATGATCGCCGGGATCGGTCCCGCGATCGGGGAAGGTTACGCCGTCGGCAAATCGTGTGAGATCATCGGCCGTCAGCCCGAATGCAAGGGCTCGGTCACGACCACGATGCTGATGGGCTGCGCCGTCGCGGAGACCACCGGTCTTTACGCCCTCGTCATCGCGATCCTCTTGATCTTCGTCGCCCCGAACCTGATGGGCAACAAGCTGGTCAGTCTGATCAGCAACAACAAGGAAATGGTCAAGGAACTCGCGGAAGCCGCGAAGTCGACCAATCCGTAATCATCCCCGCGCCGCGCCGTCGGGCGGCTTCCCCGATTCCGACGGAGAAAGAGGGTATCTGACATGACGCATCTGCTCTTTGCGGAGGGCAAATTCCTGGAAGTTATCTCGGTCAACTTCTGGCAGATGATCATTTCGATATTGAACCTCGTGATCCTGTACCTGATCCTGAAAAAGTTTCTCTTCAAGCCCGTTAAGAAGACGCTCGCGGAACGGCGGCGTCAGGTGGACGACCTCTACGGGTCCGCCGAAGCGGCGAAAGAGGAGGCGGAATCCGCGCGCGCGGAATACACCGCCAGACTCGACCGCGCCGACGAGAGCGCCCGCGAGATCGTAGCGCGCGCGACCACCCGCGCAAACGAGCGGGCGGAGGAGATCGTGGAAGAGGCGAAAACCGAAGCGGAGCGGCTCAAAAAGAGAGCCGACGAGGAGATCGCGCAGGAGAGGAAAAAGGCGCTCAACGAGGTCAAGAACGAGATCTCGGATATCTCGGTCGAGATCGCCGAAAAGGTGGTCCGCCGCGAGATCCGGGAGGAGGATCACCGTGAGATGATCGACGAGTTCATCCGCGATCTGGAGGACGGGGACCGTGTCTGACGTATCGAAAGAATACGGCGAGGCGCTCTACCGGCTCGCAAAGGCGGAAGGGCTCGAAGACCAACTGCTGGAGGAGACCCGGACGGCGGCGGCGGTGTTCAAAGAGAATCCCGCCTATCTGTCGCTTTTGTCCTCGCCCGACCTCGCCAAGGCGGAACGCACGAACGCCGTCGCCCAAGCGTTTGCCGGGGCGCACCGGTATCTTATCAATTTCCTTTCGCTGATGGTGGAGCGGGGCTACAGCCGGGATCTCCCGGATTGCTTTGCCGAATATCTCCGCCTCTATCGGGAGGATCGCGGGATCGCGGTCGCGAAGATCGTCTCCGCGCGTCCCCTCTCGGAGGGAGCGAAAACCAAACTGACCGCCGC
>CACZAZ010000033.1 GCA_902779285.1 uncultured Ruminococcus sp. | reverse complement strand
AATCGTCGGTGTCCCGCCAGGTCAGCCGACCGGACAACAGGGAAGACACGACCTTGTTCGCCTTCAGGTCCGCGGAACGGCGGCGCAGGTCGTTATACATAATGAAGTTGGCAAACGAGAAGTTGGAGAGGACGACCGACTCCGAAATATCCCAGCGGGACATCTTCATCACCGCGTTGCGCACCGCCGAGAACACGTCGCGGAGACTGCGCTCGCCGTTCTCGTTCTGCGGGAGCGGATCGACGTCGGGGACGGTCACGCCGAAGGTGTTGCGGAGCATCTCGAGCAGGGTGATATTGAAGCGCGGCTCGTCTTCACGCGCCCGGAGCAGAAAGTCCTTGCGCACCGACGCACGGACCAGTTCGACCGGGAGCAGGACCAGCGGTGCGTAGTGCGGTTTCTGCGAAGTGTTGGTCTCGTACCAGCGCAGGAAGCCGAACGCGAGATAGAGCGTGTTGGCGCCGCTCTCCTCCAGCCCCGTTTTGGCGTTTCGGAACAGGTTGTTCAGCGTGCCGGAGAGTTCGTCGGGGACGGTCGTGGTGTGGATCCGTCTCTGGCGGAACTCCGAGCGCAGGAAATTGCGGATGGGGTCGGCGGCGTGGCGCAGGTTGATCAGCCCCTTGCCGTCCCCGATCGGGATCTCCGGCTCTTTCGGCAGCCCCAGGACCGAATACTCGACGTCGTCGCGGGTCAGGGGATCGAACAGTTCCTCCGGCTGACCGACCAGGATCTGCACCGAGGAACGGTAGAACGAGAAATTGAGCAGCGTATTGCGGAGCGACAGATCGAGCAGTTTCCGCTCCCACATCTGCTCGCGGGTCATCTCGGACGCGCCGGCGCGTTTGACCGTCCGTCTCGCGCCCGCGGGATCGACCGCCTCCCCCTGACGCTTCGCGGTCGAGGGGACGAAATCGAAGAGCGGATTGCCCTTCGCGTCGAGGCGGCGGAGCGGCATGGGCAGGATTCCGCCCGCTCGCACGCGGCGAAGATCGAGCGCGAACCAGAACCGATCCTCGTCCGACAGCCGCGCGTTTGCCGAGGCGACGGCGGCTCCGAAATCGGATTTTTCCGAAAAACCGGCGAGCGACACGAAGGCGAGTTCCTCGATCCCGTCCGCCGTCCGTTTGGTCAGCTGGGTCGCGTCGTCCTGGATGCTCTCCGAGAAAAAGGTGTCGATCAGCCAGACGCCGACGTAGCAGGTGCGCTTTTCAAAGACGACGATCGGGTTGAGGTCCGCAGCTTCCAGACACGCGGCGAAGAGCAGAGCGAGATCGAGCGTGCCGCATTCGCGCCGCACCTTCAGCGTTTCGGGCAGACGGATGCGCTGACCCGGATCGTCGTAGCCCGCCGTCGTTTCTTTCACCCGGAACTTCTCTCCCTGCAGGGCGAGAAAGATGGCTTCCATCTGTTTCAGAACCGATCCGGGATCTTTTTTCTTGTAGCCCGGGAAACTGCTCTCGCGCGACAGGTGTTTGAGTTCGGATCCCGCGAGTTTCATCAGATCCGCGATATAGGGGTGTCCCGGCTGCACGTAGGCGCCGGTCGTTTCGGGAAAGAGTTTCGCCCCCGCCCATTCGTCGTAGGCGAGCAGGCGGACGGTAGATTCCACGTCCGCGACGGTCTCCCCGTCAAGCAAGAGCGAGACGCGGACCACGGTGTCCTGCGCCGCCGTCAGGGTGATGAGCGTGGAGGCGTACATCTGCAGTTCGGGCGAGAGGATCTCGTAATCGGCGCGGGGACGCACCTCCTCCACGGGGAAGGAGGCGGCGCGAAAGATCGCCGGGTCGCTCGTGACCGACACGGTCAGACCCGACAGAGAGTGATTGGTCGTATTTCTGATCCTGATCTCCCGGATCACGGGGATCCCGCTCTGCTGGAGAGCGAAATTCATCACCGGGGAAAACAGCGCCGATATGGTCGCGATCGTATCCAAACCCAAAGTCCTCCTGACGAAACGGTGATCTTCAAATCTTCAAAGTCTTCAAAGGATAAAACTGCATTCTCACCCATTATTGCCTATATTATATAATTTTCATTCGTATCTTGTCAAGAGCGCGGGCGAAAAGATGCGAATTTTCAAAGACTTGCGACCGAGCGGAAAAACGCGATCGAAAAGCGACCGAAAAACAGAAAAAACACTTGATTTTTCGCCCGGGGTGTTGTAAAATAAAAGTGAAAAAACATCTTCGCAGGAGGAAATAAAAATGCTGGTTTCGGCAAAAGAAATGCTTGAAAAGGCGGTGGCGGGCAAATACGCCGTCGGTCAGTTCAACATCAACAATCTCGAATGGACGAAGGCGATCCTTCAGACCGCGGAGGAACTGCGTTCCCCGGTCATCCTCGGCGTTTCCGAGGGCGCGGGCAAGTACATGTGCGGTTTTTCGACCGTCGCGGCTATGGTCTCGAGTATGATCCGGGAACTGAAGATCACCGTCCCGGTCGCGCTCCATCTCGACCACGGCACCTACGAGGGCTGCTTCAAGTGCATCGACGCCGGTTTTTCCTCCATTATGTTCGACGGCTCGCACTATCCGATCGAAGAGAACGTCGAGAAGACCTCCGAACTGGTCAGGATCTGCCGCGAGAAGGGGATGTCGCTTGAAGCGGAAGTCGGCGCGATCGGCGGCGAAGAGGACGGCGTGATCGGGATGGGCGAGTGCGCGGATCCCGACGAGTGCAAGAAGATCGCGGATCTCGGCGTGACTATGCTCGCCGCCGGTATCGGCAACATCCACGGCAAGTATCCCGCCAACTGGAAGGGGCTGTCGTTCGAGACGCTCGCCGCCGTGCAGGAAAAGACCGGGAAGATGCCGCTGGTCCTCCACGGAGGCACGGGCATTCCCGCCGATATGATCCGCCGCGCCATCTCGCTCGGCGTCGCGAAGATCAACGTCAACACCGAGTGCCAGCTCACCTTCGCCGCCGCCGTCCGCAAGTACATCGAGGCGGGCAAGGACCTTGAAGGCAAGGGCTTCGATCCCCGCAAACTGCTCGCTCCGGGCGTCGAGGCGATCAAGGCGACCGTCAAGGAGAAAATGGAACTCTTCGGCTCGGTCGGAAAAGCCGATTGAAGTTATGAATTCCCCTGCGGGGGAGGTTACGACTTCCTTTGGAGCGGTTATGATCCCGTTTTCAACGATCGTTATGAGTCGTCCGCGTCGATTTCGACGCGGACGACGTTTTGTTTTACCGAAGGTCGGAAAGGCGGAATGAAGACGCTTCGCTGATGAAGGAATAAAGTTGCTCGCTCCCCTTGCCTCCACCTTCGGGGGAGGTGTCGCGGCTTGCCGTGACGGAAGGGGCAACGGTCACTTCGTTGATGAAGACGCCCGCAAGCGGGCTAACGGGAACGTGATCGTTCGCGGCAACACCGGATCAGGTGCGGAGCGCCGACTTCATTAACGAGCGGAGCGAGCGTCTTCACTCGTTCGCCGCCCGTCTTCATTTCTCTCCTTCCCTCCGCATACACTTGAACAAAAAAACGAAGGAGAGCCCCTATGCTTCCGATCCCCCCGCGACCCGACGCCGCCGAACGCGCGGCGATCCTTGACGAACTGACGGAGGAATACCCGTGTCTCTCCCGGTCGACGCTCGGCAGATCGGTGCTGGGGCGCGAGATCCCCCTGCTTCGGCTCGGAGAGGGCGGAACGCACCTGCTCTACGTCGGGGCGCATCACGGCGCGGAGGGGATGACGGCGGCGTTCCTGCTTCGTTTCCTCTCCGAACTCCTCTCCGCACGTCGTTCGGGGCGCTCGGTCGAGGGGGTCGATCCCGCGTTTCTGCTCTCGGTCCGGACCCTCTGGATCGTGCCGGCGCTCAACCCCGACGGGGTGGAACTGGTCGAACGGGGGATCCTGTCCGCGGGGTTTCTGTCCGAACGGATCCTGCGGATGAACGGCGGGAGCGACGACCTCTCGACGTGGCAGGCGAACGCCCGGGGGGTGGACCTGAACCACAACTACGACGCGGGGTTTCGGGCGTATAAGGGGGTCGAAGCGTCCCTCGGCGTCCTCGGAGGGGGTCCGACAAGGTACAGCGGGGACTATCCGGAATCCGAACCCGAGACCGCCGCGCTCGCCCGTTTCGTCCGCTCGGTCCCGCTCTCTCTGATCCTGTCGCTCCACACGCAGGGGCGCGAGATCTACTTCACCTCCGAGGGACGGGCGCTCAAGGGTCAGTTTGCCGTCGCCGCGCGTTTCGCCGCAATGACCGGCTACCGCGTTTCGCAGCCGTCGGGCGCCGCGGCGTACGGGGGTCTGACCGATTGGGCGGTCGGTCGGCTCGGGATCCCCTGTTTCACCGTCGAGTGCGGGGAGGGGAAGAACCCGCTGCCCCCCGAGCGTTTCGCGCCCGCCTACGGCGAGATCCGCCCGCTCCTGTTCCGCGCCCCGCTCTACGCGTCGCCGCAAACGGGGGAAAAACGACCGACCGGGGAGGGAACCGATGAACACCGAGGGCTTTGAGGAAAAGGACGTGATCGACGTCGGCAGCGGACGGCGGATCGGCTGCGTCACCGCGCTCGAGTTCGACCCCTGCGACGGGCGGGTCACCGGGATCGTCGTGTCGGGCGACGCCGGCTTTCTCGGCTTCGGCAAGCGCGAAAAAACGCTGATCCCGTGGTGTAAGATCAAAAAGATCGGGGAGGACGTGATCCTGGTCGACGCACAGGGCTGTCCGCCGCTCCCGTCCCCCCGCGGGGAACGAAAAAAGCACCCCAAATGTTAATTTTTTGTGAACGATCCGAAAAAGCGAAAAAAATACTTGCAAAACAAAAGAATATATGATATTATAAACGCCGTGCCTCGGCACGAATTCTCACGCAAAAGGGTGGGGATCGCCCGGTGCCGCCCGTTTCTCCCGGACGGTGGATGATCTGTTCCTTTTGCGGCGGAAAACCATTTTATTTTAGGAGGAAAACACAATGTTCGGCATTTCCATCAAGCAGCTCCTGGAGGCAGGAGTTCACTTCGGTCACCCGACCAAGAAGTGGAACCCGAAGATGGCGGAGTACATCTTCACCACGAGAAACGGCATCCACATCATCGACCTGCAGAAGACGGTCAAGAAGTTCGAGGAGGCGTACACCTACGTCCGTTACCTCTCCGAGGCGGGCGGCACGCTGCTCTTCGTCGGGACCAAGAAGCAGGCTGCCGACTCGATCCGCGAAGAGGCGATCAAGTGCGGTATGTACTACGTCAACGTCCGGTGGCCGGGCGGTATGCTCACCAACTTCAAGACCATTCGCCGCTCGATCGGTCGTCTGAACGAACTCGAGAAGATGCAGGCGGACGGCACCTTCAACCTGCTCCCCAAGAAGGAAGCGGCGAAGAAGGTCAAGGAGATCGACGATCTCGAAAAGATCTACGGCGGTATCAAGAATATGGACCGTCTCCCCGACGCCGTGTTCATCGCGGACACCCGCAAAGAAGCCAACGCCGTCAAAGAGGCGAAGAAACTCGGTATCCCGGTCATCGCGATCGTTGATACCAACTGCGATCCCGACGACGCCGACTATATCATCCCGGGCAACGACGACGCGATCCGCGCTCTGAAACTCATCTCCGGCGCGCTTGCCGACGCCGTGATCGAGGGCAAGGGCGGCGAAGCCGTCGTCGATACCGAGGCGGAGGACAAGCCCGCCGCGGACGAGCCCGAAACGACCGACGCCGAGTGATCGACCGAAAGGAGTAAAACGATGGCTACTATCAATGCAAAAGACGTTGCCGAACTGCGCAAGCAGACCGGCTGCGGTATGATGGACTGCAAAAACGCTCTGGTCGCCGCCAACGGCGATTTCGAGGAAGCGATCAAGGTCCTTCGCGAGAAGGGGATGGCTGCGACCGCGAAGAAGGCGAGCCGTATCGCCGCCGACGGTCTGGTCGACATCCTGACCGAGGGCGACGTGACCGCCATGGTCGAGGTCAACTCCGAGACCGACTTCGTCGCCAAGAACGAGACTTTCCGGGCGTTCGTCCGCGAGGTGCTCGGCGCGATCATCAAGAACCGTCCCGCCGACGTGACCGCGCTTCTTTCCTGCAAGACCTCTTCCGGCAAGACCGTTGAGGAGGAAGTGCAGGAGAAGACCTTCACGATGGGCGAGAAACTCTCGGTCCGCCGTTTCGTCGTCGTCGACGGGCTGGTCAGCACCTATATCCACGGTCTCGGCGCCACCGGCGTCATCATCAAGTTTGAGGCGGACGACGCCGCTAAGAACAACCCCGGCTTTGCCGAATTCGCGAAGAATATCGCGCTGCAGGCGGCGGCTTACGTTACCCCCTACGTCAACCGGAGCGACGTTCCCGAGAGCGTGATCGCCTCGGAGCGCGAGATCCTGATGGCGCAGATGGCGCAGGATCCCAAGATGGCGGGCAAACCCCAGAAGGTGCTCGACGGCATCATCACCGGGCGGCTGGGCAAGTTCTACGAGGCGAACTGCCTGATGGAGCAGGGCTACGTCAAGGACGATTCCATGACCGTCGCCAAGTACGTCGAAACCACCGCAAAGGCGTTCGGCGGCTCGATCAAAGTGACCGGCTGCATCCGCTTCGACAAGGGCGAGGGCATCGAAAAGAGAGAGGACGATCTCGCGGCGGAAGTCGCGAAGATGGTCGGCGGCAACTGATCCGCACCCCTCTGAAATAACCGAAAAAGCGGCACGTTTCGTGCCGCTTTTTTATTTGTATTTTCGGAGAAATTTCAAGACCGCCCCCCTCCGTTTCGCCGTCTTGCACGCGTACGGGCGCACGAAAAACATAAAAAAGGGGGTTTACAAAAGAGTGAAAATAAGATAAAATAGAGAAGAAGAAAAACACAGCCAACGGGCGCGTATGAGATGCATCCGCCCGGGAAGGACGAATATGGAAACGAAACTGAAGTTCAAACGCGTACTGCTCAAACTGTCGGGGGAGGCGCTCTCCGCGGGGAGCGGAAAACTCTACGACGACGCCTTCCTTGCGAAGCTCGCGGACGTCGTGCGCCGCTGCCTTGACATCGGAGCCGAGATCGGGGTGATCGTCGGAGCCGGAAACATCTGGCGCGGCAGACAGGGAAAGGATATGGACCCCGTCCGCGCCGACTCGATGGGGATGCTCGCGACCGCGATCAACGCCATCGCCCTTCAGGACGCGTTCTGCCACGCGGGACTTGACGCGCGGGTGATGACCGCCGCCGAGCTCCGTCCCTACGCGGAGTCCTACAGCCGCGACCGCGCGATCCACCACCTGGAGGAGGGACGCGTCGTCATCTTCGGATGCGGGATCGGGCTCCCGTTCTTCTCGACCGACACCGCCGGGGCGCTCCGCGCCGCCGAGATCGGCGCCGACGTGATGCTGATGGCGAAGAACATCGACGGCATCTATACGGCGGATCCGCACGTCGATCCGAAAGCCCGGAAGATCGACGAGATCTCCTGCGGCGACATCCTCTCCCACGGCTTGAAAGCCATCGACGCCACCGCCACCGCGTTCTGTATGGAACACGACATCCCGATCCTGGTGTTCGGCTTGTCGGATCCCGAAAATATCCTCCGCGCGATCGTCGGGGACCATCTCGGGACGATCGTTACCCCCACAAACGTCGCGAACTGACCGAAAAAACCCGAAAGAAAGAGGTATAGCTATGAAACTCGACACCAAAGAATTCGAAGAGAAGATGAACAAGACGGTCGACGCCTACCGCAACGAACTGACGGTGATGCGCGCCGGTCGCGCGACCCCGGACGTTCTGAACCGCATCCGGGTCGACTACTACGGGGCGCCCACTCCCATCACCGGGGTCGCCGCCGTCAACGTGAGCGACGCGCGCACGCTGACCATCACCCCGTGGGATCCCTCGACCACCCGCGCGATCGAGAAGGCGATCTTGACCTCGGATCTCGGCATCAATCCGCAGAACGACGGCAAGGTGATCCGTCTTTCCTTCCCGCCGCTCACCGAGGAACGCCGCCGCGAAATGACCAAGCAGATCGCCAAGATGGGCGAGACCGCGAAGGTCGCGATCCGCAACATCCGCCGCGACGCCAACGACAAGACCAAGCAGTTGAAAAAGGACGGCGATATGACCGAGGACGAGGTCAAGCAGAGCGACAAGATCGTGCAGGACCTCACCGACAAGTATATCAAGATCGTCGACCAGGTCACCGACCTCAAGAACAAGGAGATCATGGAGATCTGATATGTTCGGATCTTTTCGCCGCAAGAAAGTGGAGACGGCGCCGTCCGCCGTCTCCCATATTGCATTTATTATGGACGGGAACGGCAGATGGGCGAAGCGCCGGGGTCTCCCCCGGGAGGCGGGACACCGCGCGGGGGCGAAGACCTTTTCGCGGATCGTCGAGCATTGTATCGCTTTGGGCATCCCGACCGTGACGGTCTACGCCTTCTCGACCGAGAACTGGCGCCGCCCGAAGCAGGAGGTCGACGCGATCATGGAACTGCTCGACCGCTATATCGAGGACACTTTTTCCCGCTACGCCGACCGCGACGTCGAGGTGGTCTTTCTCGGGCGGCGCGACGGTCTGTCCCCCTCGCTCGTCGAGAAGATGGAACGGCTCGAAAACGAAAGCCGCGGAAGAAAGACCCGGGTCAATATCGCGCTGAATTACGGCGGCCGCGACGAGATCGTCCGCGCCGTCAACCGGCTCTATGAAGAGGGCAAACTCCCCTGCGACGAGCAGACGCTCTCGGCGGCGCTCGACACGGCGGGGAGACCCGATCCCGACGTCGTCGTCCGCACCGGCGGCGATTACAGGACCTCCAACTTCCTGCTTTGGGGATCGGCGTACGCCGAGTATTTTTTTACGGGCACGCTCTGGCCCGATTTCACCGAACGCGAACTGGACCGGATCCTTACCGACTACGCCAAACGGCATCGGCGTTTCGGGGGGCTCTGATCCCGTTTCCGCGTGAAAGGGAACGATTATGCTGACACGAATCCTGACCGCCTGCGTCCTGATCCCGCTGCTCGTTCTGATCCTGATCTTTTCGTGGACGCTCGCCTATCCGATCGCCTTTGCGATCCTTGCCGGGGTCGCGATCTTTGAAACCTTCCGGGTGTTCGGGAAAACGAAAGACTTTTGGCTCTCGATCCCGGCGTATCTTCTCGCCGTCGGACTTCCGTTCGGCTTCTATTTCACGTCGATCGGGGCGAAGATCCTGCTCGCCGCGATCCTCGTCTACCTGCTCTTTGTGGTCTCGGTGACGGTCTTTCGCCGCGGGACTTTCGCGTTTTCCGAGGCGGCGTCGGTTTTTACCGCCGTCGTCTATATCTCGGTCGGCTTCGCCGCGCTGTCGGCGATCCGCTACGGGGTCGACCGCGGCGCCTACCTCTGCCTGCTCGCCTTTATCGGTCCGTTTACGACCGATACCTTCGCCTACTTCACCGGGCGTTTCTTCGGACGGCACAAACTGATCCCCGAGGTCAGCCCGAAGAAGACGGTCGAGGGCTCGATCGGCGGCACCGTCTTCGGTATCGTCGGCTTTATCGTGTTCGGACTGGTGATGCAGTTCGGGTACGGTTTCACGGTCAACTACCCGATGCTCGCCGTTGCCGGACTGCTCGTCGCCGTGATCTCGCAGATCGGGGATCTGATCGCCTCGCTCATCAAACGCGAACACGGGATCAAGGATTACGGAAAGATCTTTCCGGGGCACGGCGGGGTGATGGACCGCTTTGATTCGGTTCTGACCACTTCCGTTATGCTCTGGCTGCTTATGCAGATCGGCGGGGGTTTTGCCTTCCTTTGGTGAAGGATCCCCGGAAAGGAAACAGAAAATGAACACCGCACCGTACGCCGCACGCAATGAAAACGAGGGGGGGCTGCCCGCCTCTCTTTCGGTTTTGGGCGCGACCGGCTCGGTCGGACGGCAGGCGCTGGAGGTCGCGGCGGAGCATAAGATCCCGCTCGATCTCATCACCGCCAACGTCGACGTTTCCGGGATGGAGGCGCTCGCCCGCGCGTATCATCCCCGCTTCTGCGTGATGGCGGACGAGGGGGCGGCGCGCGACCTTGCTCTGCGGCTTTCCGACACGCCGATCGCCGTCCGCGGGGGGAACGACGCGCTCTGCGACGCGATCCGCGAGGCGAACTCTCCCGTCACGGTCAACGCGATCCTGGGGGAGGCGGGGCTTCTCCCGACGCTCGCCTGCGTTTCTCTCGGACGGCGGCTCGCCCTGTCGAACAAGGAATCGCTCGTCGTCGCGGGCGAGATCGTCAAAGCCGAGGCGAAAAAGTCGGGCTGCGAGATCATCCCGGTCGACAGCGAGCACAGCGCGATCTTCCAATGCCTGCACGCGGGACGGAAGAGCGACGTCCGGTCCATCCTGCTCACCGCGTCGGGCGGTCCGTTCCGGGGGATGACGCGGGAGCAGCTCGAAAAAGTCACCCTGCGGGACGCGCTCGCCCACCCCACCTGGAAGATGGGGGCGAAGATCACCGTCGACTCCGCGACCATGATGAACAAGGGGTTTGAGGTGATCGAGGCGGCGCATCTGTTCGACGTTTCGCCCGACGCGATCCGGGTGGTCGTCCACCCCGAGAGTATAATCCACTCGGCTGTGGAATATATTGATTCTGCCGTGATCGCGCAGCTTTCGTCGCCCGATATGCGGCTCTGCGTGCAGTACGCCCTGACCTATCCCGCACGCCTTCCGGGGCTGTCGCGCGAACTCGACCTGTTCTCTGTCGGAACGCTGAACTTCTTTGCCCCCGATCCCGCGGCGTTCCCGCTGCTCCCGCTCGCCTACCGCGCGATGAAACTCGGCGGCGGCGTTCCGGCGGTCCTGAACGCTTCTAACGAGGTCGCGGTCGCGGCGTTTTTGAGGGAAAAGATCAACTTCACGGATATCTCCCGCACCGTCTCGGAAACGGTCGAACGGCTGACCGTATATAAGAACGCGAAAACCGTCGAAGAACTGCTCGACGCCGACAGAGAAGCGCGAAACGCGGCGGCGGCTCTCCTCTGACGAAAAAAGGAAGGAAACGGAATGTTCCTCTATATCCTGCTCGCCATCCTGGTCTTCGGACTCCTGATCATGATCCACGAGTGCGGACACTATATCGCCGCCCGCATTTTTCACGTGGAGATCACCGAGTTCGCGATCGGTATGGGACCCAAAGTTTTCTCGAAAAAATCGAAAAAGACCGGGATCCGCTATTCGATCCGTCTGCTCCCCTTCGGGGGCTTCGTTTCGATGCGCGGAGAACTGGACGAAGCGGAGGGGGACGGCGAGCCCGAGAATCCCTTCGCCCACGAAGCGGTCCCGCACGAAACCGAAAATACCGAGCCCAAAGCGCCGCCGAAACCCGGCGACGAGGACTACGTCATCAACTACGGGAACGCTCTGATCTCCCGTCCGGGATGGCAGCGGCTGATCGTCCACGCGGCGGGCGCGACGATGAATATTCTGCTCGCCTTCGTCCTCACGCTGATCCTCACGCTCTGGGTCCGGGTGGGCGGCACGCAGATCGCGGAATTCGACGATCCGCTGATCGACGAGAACGGCAACGAGATCACCTCCTCGACCGTCTTGAAACAGAACGACACGATCCTCTCGGTCAACGGGCATAAGGTGCGTATCTCGGACCAGTTATACTACCAGATTATGCGCGAGGGGTACAAGGGCGAGGCGCTCGACCTTTACGTTCTGCACGAGAACGGCGAAAAAGAGCATCTTTTCGTGACCTTCCCGACCATGACCGAGCAGGGAACGACCTTCGGCACGGCGGATTTCAAGGTCTACGCGGTCCGGAAGAACTTCGGCACGGTCGTAAAACAGACCTTCTGGAAATCGACCTACGTCGTCCAGATGATCTGGGAGTCGCTCTTTGACGTCGTGACCGGGCGCTACTCGATCAACGCGGTCTCGGGACCCGTCGGAACGGCGGGTGCGATCACCGAGGCGGCAAGATCGGGCGGGGCGACCCTGCTTTATCTCACGCTCATTATTTCGATGAACCTCGGCATCTTCAACCTTCTGCCCCTCCCGCCGCTCGACGGGGGACATCTCGTCTATACCGTGATCGAGATGATCTCGCGCCGCCGGCTGCCGGGCAAGGTGACCGGGGCGATCGATGCCGCCGGAGCGTTCCTGTTCTTCGGGCTGCTCCTGTTCGTTACGGTCAAGGACGTCCTCTCCTTCTTCTGACGGGGACGCGAAAGGAAATCAAAATGACGACACGCCGCAATTCCCGCACCGTCCGGGTCGGAGGACTGACGATCGGAGGGAACTCCCCGATCCCGGTGCAATCCATGACCAATACCGATTCCCGCGACCGCGAGGCGACGCTTCGCCAGGTGCGGGCGCTTGTTTCCGCGGGATGCGATATCGTCCGTCTCGCCGTCCCCGACGCGAAAGCGGCGGCGATTTTTTCGTATCTGAAAGAGCAGGGAGTGACCGTTCCCTTGGTCGCGGATATCCATTTCGACCACAAACTCGCGCTTGAATCGGTCGCCGCGGGCGCGGACAAGATCCGCATCAATCCCGGCAACGTCGGCTCCCGCGAGAAAGTCGCGGAGGTGGTCCGGGCTTGCCGCGCGGCGGGGGTCCCCATCCGGATCGGGGTCAACGGCGGGTCGCTGGAAAAGCCGCTGCTGCAAAAATACGGCGCTCCGACGGCGGAGGCGGTCGCGGAGAGCGCCATGGGACACGTCCGCATCCTCGAATCCCTCGACTTTTACGATACGGTCGTCTCGGTCAAATCGTCCGACGTCCGCACGATGATCGAAGCCAACCGCATTCTGGCGGAGAAGACCGATTACCCCCTTCATCTCGGCGTGACCGAGGCGGGCGGGCTCGGACGCGGCGTCGTCAAGGGCGCCGTCGGGATCGGCACGCTGCTCGCGGAGGGGATCGGGGACACGGTCCGCGTCAGTCTCACCGCCGACCCCGTCGAGGAGGTCCGGGCGGCGAGGGAGATCCTTTCCGCGCTCGCCCTCGACCCGAAAGCCGGGATCGAGGTGATCTCCTGTCCCACTTGCGGACGGACGAGGATCGACCTGATCCCGCTGCTCGCCGCCTTTGAAAAGGGGCTGGACGAGCGGGGGCTCCGGAACAAAAAACTGAAGGTCGCCTTTATGGGGTGCGCCGTGAACGGACCGGGCGAGGCGCGCGAAGCCGATCTCGGGATCGCGGGCGGGGACGGCGAGGCGCTGCTCTTCCGTCACGGCGAGACGGTGGCGAAATACCCTTCCGACAAGATCGTTGAGATTTTGCTCGACGAGATCGAAAAAACCGAAGCGAAATAAGAGGATACGATGGATCGGCAACAGGAACAGATGACCTTTCTGAAAAGGTTTACGAAATACAATCCTTCTCCCGCGAGGCGGGCGTTTCTCGACTCGTCCGAGTGGATCGGGATGCGGGTGAACCGCGACCCTTTGCGCGTTGAGGTCGATCTGCACTTCGACCGCCGCGCCGACGCGTCGCTGCTCCGCGCGATCGAGCGGGAACTGGTCGATCTCTATTCGGCGGCGTCCTTCCGCATTTTCCCGCACATGCCCCCCGAGTGTTTTCAGGCGGGCGTCTGTATGCACGAGATCGCGGACGAGGCGACCCGGATCGGCGCCGTGACCCCCGGCTTTTTCTACGACGCGGCGTATTACGACGACGGGGAAAAGATCGTTTGCGAACTTCCGTTCCTCGATCCCGGCGTGGATCTGGTCAACGACGCGAAGACCGCCGATCTCCTCGAACGCATCCTCGCGAGCCGCTACGGCGTGACCCGCCGGATCGAGATCCGTTCCTCATCCGACGCGGAAGAAAAGACCGCGGAGCGCTTCGCCCGGTACGAGCGGGAGAACCGCGAAATGACCGAGGAACTGCTCGCCGCCAACCGTCAGCGCGCGGAGGAGGAAGCCAAACGCCTCGAGGAAGAAGAAAAAAAGAAGAATCTCGCCAAAAAGACCTCGCTCACCGGCGGGGAAAAGGCGGCGGTCACCCGCGAGGACGGGACCCGTTTCCGCGTCGGGACCTCGCTCTTCGAGACGAGGGACGCCGAGTGGATCTTCGGTCTGCCCGTCCGGCTCGACCCGCCGACCCCGATGGCGGCGGTGACGGGACCCCGCTCGGATCTTTGGGTCTGCGGCTCGGTCTTCTCGAACGTCAACCGCCCCAACCGCGCGGGGGATAAGATCACCTATACCGTCTGCTTCTCCGACGGCACTTCGTCTTTGACTATGAAAAAGACGGTCTCCTCCGACGACGCCGCGTGGCTCGCCAAACTCGAGCCCGGCACGGTGATCGCCGTTTCGGGGCGGATGCTGCGCGACAAGATGAACGAGGAGGATCTGATCCTCTCGCCCAAGGCGGTCGCCAAGATCAAACTGATCCCGCGCTCGGACGACGCAAAAGAGAAGCGGGTCGAACTCCACCTGCATCCGTCCCGACGAACTGGTCGCCACGGCGGAGCGCTGGGGACACCGCGCGATCGCCGTCACCGATCACGGCAACGTGCAGAGCTTTCCCGAACTGATGATCGCCAAGGAAAAGCAGAAGGCGAACGTCAAGATCCTCTACGGGATCGAGTGCTATTTCGTCAACGACACCGAGCGAGCCGTCTACGGGACCGCTCTCCCGTCGCTCTCGGACGAGATGGTGGTCTTCGATATCGAAACGACGGGGCTTGACAACCGTTCCTGCGGGATCACCGAGATCGGCGCCGTCCTGATCAAAAACGGCGAGATCCTGGACCGCTTCGATACCTTCGTAGACTCCGGCATCCCGATCCCGCCCGATATCTCGGAACTCACCGGGATCACCGACGAGATGGTGAAGGGCGCCCCGACTCCGGGGGAGGCGCTGCGGGCGTTTCTCGATTTTGCGGGCGACCGCGTGCTGATCGCCCACAACGCCAACTTCGACACCGGCTTTCTCCGGGTGGTATCGCAGAGAGAGGGCATCCCGTTCCCGAATACCTATCTCGACACCGTCGCGCTCTCGCGCTACGTCAACCCCGAACTGAAGAAGCACAAACTCGATATCATCGCGGAGCACTACAAACTCGGGGACTTCAACCACCACCGCGCCGACGACGACGCAGAAATGCTGGCGCGGGTCTTCTTCGTGATGTGCGACCGCCTCCGCGAGGAGGGGATCCGCAATTTCGAGCAGATGAACGCCGCGATGAGCGAGCGCGCCGACCCGCTCCGTCTTCCGAGTTACCACATGGTCATATTCGCGAAGAACAAGGCGGGTCTGAAAAACCTGTATCAGCTGATCACGCACAGTTATCTCGACTATTACAAAAAGGTCCCGCGGATGCCGAAGAGCTTGATCGAGCGCCACCGCGAGGGGCTGATCATCGGCTCGGCGTGCGAGTCGGGCGAGGTTTTCCGCGCCGTGTTCGACGGTCTTGAGGGCGAGCCGCTCGACGAGATCGCCTCGTTCTACGACTATTTCGAGATCCAGCCGACGTCGAACAACCGTTTCCTCGTCGCGCAGGGCAAGGTCAAGGACGACGCCGCGCTCGAAGAACTGAACAAAAAGATCATCGCCCTGGCGAAGAAAACGGGCAAACCCTGCGTCGCCACCTGCGACGCGCACTTCTTGAATCCCGAGGACGAGATCGTCCGCAAGATCCTCTTGAAGGGGATGAAGTTCCAGGACGCCGACCGCGACACCAAACTGTATCTCCGCACGACCGACGAGATGCTCGCGGAATTCGCCTATCTCGGTGAGGATCTCGCCCGCGAGGTCGTCATCACCAATCCCAACCTGATCGCGGACGAGATCGAGGATATCCGCCCGATCCCGGAGGGGACCTATCCGCCGTCGATCCCCGGCTCGGAAGAAGAACTTCAGCGCCTCTGCTGGGAGAGGGCGAAGGACTGGTACGGCGACCCGGTCCCCGATATCGTCTCGAAACGGCTGAACAAGGAACTGGACTCGATCATCGAACACGGCTTCGCCGTCCTTTATATGATCGCGAAGAAACTGGTCGCCTACAGCGAGAGTCTCGGCTATCTCGTCGGCTCGCGCGGCTCGGTCGGCTCGTCGCTCGTCGCGAGTATGGCGGGTATCTCGGAGGTCAATCCGCTCGTCCCGCACTACCGCTGCCCGAAGTGCCGGTACACCGAATTCATCACCGACGGCTCGTACGGCTCGGGCTTCGATCTGCCGGATAAGGTATGCCCCGAGTGCGGCACGCCCCTGATCGCGGACGGTCACGACATCCCGTTTGAAACCTTCCTCGGCTTCTACGGCGACAAATCGCCCGATATCGACCTGAACTTCTCGGGCGACGTGCAGGGCAAGGTGCATAAGTTCACCGAACAACTGTTCGGAGAGGGCAACGTCTACCGCGCCGGGACCATCGGCACGCTCGCGTCGAAAACGGCGTACGGCTACGTGATGAAGTACCTCGAAGAGAAGCAGATCACCCTCCCCCGCGCCGAGATCGATCGGCTCGTGAACCTCTGCTGCGGGATCAAGCGCACGACGGGTCAGCACCCGGGCGGCATCATCGTCGTCCCGAAGGAGTACGACGTTTCGGACTTCACCCCGATCCAGCACCCCGCCGACGACCCGACGTCGGAGATCAAGGCGACCCACTTCCAGTTCAAATATCTGCACGACACGATCCTGAAACTGGACGAGCTGGGACACGATATCCCGACCAAGTACAAGATGCTCGAGCGCTACACGAACACCAGCGTCCTCGACGTCAAAATGAACGATCCCGCGGTCTATCGGCTCTTTGAAAGCACCGAACCCCTCGGGATCACCCCGGAGGAGAACGGGGGCTGCCGGCTCGGCACCTACGGTCTGCCCGAAATGGGGACCCATTTCATCCAGGGCGTTCTTATGGACGCGAAGCCCAAGAACTTTGCCGACCTGCTCCAGATCTCGGGTCTGACCCACGGCACCGACGTCTGGCTGAACAACGCGCAGGACCTCATCAAGGACGGGATCTGCGATATCTCGAAGGTCATCGGTACACGCGACGGCATTATGCTCGACCTGATCCGTTACGGGCTCGAAAACGTCGACGCGTTCCAGATCATGGAGGCGGTGCGGAAAGGGAAGGGGCTGACGCCCGAGCGCGAGGCGACGATGCGCGAGCACGGCGTGCCGGACTGGTACATCGCGTCGTGCAAAAAGATCAAGTATATGTTCCCGAAGGCGCACGCCGCCGCCTACGTTATGTCCGCCATCCGGCTCGGGTGGTACAAGATCCACTATCCGATGGAGTTCTACGCCGCGTTCCTCTCGGTCGCGCCGGGCGGCTTTGACGCGGAGATCGTGATGGGGGGAAAATCGGCGGTATTCGGTACCATCGCGGAATTGCAGCAGAAGGGGACCGACGCCAGCCAGAAAGAGCAGGAAATGATCACCACCCTGCAGCTCGTCGGCGAGTGCCTCGCCCGCGGGATCCGCTTCCTGCCCCCCGACCTCAAAAGATCCGACGCCACGCTGTTTCTCCCCGAGGACGGGATGATCCGGATGCCTTTCAACTCGCTCTCCGGGCTCGGAGAGACGGCGGCGCAGAAGATCGTCGAGGCAAGGACCTCCGGCACGATCTGGTCGGTCGACGACCTGCGCCGGCGCGCGGGACTTTCCCGCGCCGTGATCGACGTTCTGCGGAACGCGGGCGTGCTTGACGACCTCAACGAAACCAATCAGTTCGACATCTTCAGTCTCGTGGAGGATATCGCCCCCGCCGGTCTATCTTCCGATCAGCAGCCCCGTTAAAACCGGCGCCACCCCCGCCGTTCCTCCATCGTTCCCCCTTCGTTCCAAGGCTTCCCCTTGAGGGGAAGCTGTCGCGCAGCGACTGATGAGGTGTTCCATTCGGAATCCTCACGCCGCGCACAGGGGGCAGGGGGTCCCCCGCGGCACATCACGCGCGAAGCGCACTTCACAGCCGAAGGCAACATCACGTTGCGAAGCAACACATCATTTTGCTCCGCCCCCGCCGGTCTATCTTCCGATCAGCAGCAACCCCGCTAAAACCAAGGCAAGCAACCGGTCGCTCCGCTCTTTTTCCCCGATGACGAGCAGAAGCAGGGTAAGAAGCAGAAGATCTCCCGCGTCCTCCCCCTTCCGGGGAGCGGGACAGGGCTCCGGCTCCCGTTTGATCGCGGTGCCGGAATAGTCTGCGGGGATCATCGGTTCGGGTCTTTGGTACATACGCTACTCCTTTCCCGCCGTCGGATGAAGACTCCCGAGCAGCGGCGCGACGCTCTCCCACGCTTCCAGTAGCGGAAGCACCGTC
>CACZAZ010000032.1 GCA_902779285.1 uncultured Ruminococcus sp. | reverse complement strand
AGGCGATGGTTTCGGTGTCGCTCGAGGTGTGGAAGATCGCGCCCGAGAGTTCCAGTTCCGAGCGGAGTTCGGCTGCGTTCGAGAGGTTGCCGTTGTGCGCGATCGCCATCCTCCCCTTGACGTGGTTGACCTCGATCGGCTGGCAGTTCTGCCGGTTCGTCCCGCCGGTCGTCCCGTAGCGGGTATGCCCGACCGCCATCGTCCCAAGCGGGAACGAGGCGAGCGTTTCCTTCGTGAACACCTCCGCGACGGTGCCGAGATCCTTGTGCGAGACGAACAGCCCGTCGTCGTTCACGACGATCCCGCAGCTCTCCTGTCCCCGGTGCTGCAGGGCGTAAAGACCGTAGTAGGCGATCTTCGCCGCGTCGGTAGGTTTTTCGGCAAAGACGCCGAACACCCCGCATTCCTCGTGCAGACCGCTCATTTTGCGCGACCCGTCATCCGGTCGAACGCCGCGCCGATAAAGCCGAGGAAAAGCGGATGCGGCTTGTTCGGGCGGGATTTGAACTCGGGGTGGTACTGCACGCCGACGAAGAAATCGCGGTCGGTGAGTTCCACGGTCTCGATCAAGCGTCCGTCGGGGGACTCGCCCGAGAGGGTCAGCCCCGCCGCCTTCATCGCGTCTCGGTAGTCGTTGTTGAACTCGTAGCGGTGGCGGTGGCGCTCGCTGATCTCGCGCTTGCCGTAGCAGCGTTCCATCGTCGTTCCCTCCGCGATCACGCAGGGATAGGCGCCGAGCCGGAGCGTGCCGCCCTTGTCGATCTCGTCGCTCTGCCCCGGCATAAAATCAATGACCTTGTGCTTGCAGTCGGGGGCGAACTCGCCCGAATCGGCGTCCGCGATCCCGACGACGTGCCGGGCGTACTCGATCACGGCGATCTGCATCCCGAGGCAGATACCGAAATACGGGATCTTCTGCTCGCGGGCGTATTTCGCCGCCGCGATCATTCCCTCGATCCCCCGGCTGCCGAACCCGCCCGGAACGATGATCCCGTCGAGCCCCGAAAGGACCTCCCCGGCGTTCCCGTCGGTGACGGTCTCGGAATCGATCCAATGGATCTTGATATGCGTGTTCAGCGAATAACCCGCGTGCCGCATCGCCTCTGCGACCGACAGATACGCGTCGTGGAGCGCGACGTACTTGCCGACAAGACCGATATGGACCGTATAGGGGCGCGCCTTGATCCGTTCGACCATCGCCGTCCAGTCGGAGAGGTCCGGGGAGTTCGCGTCAAGTCCGAGTTCACGGCAGACGACCGACGAGAAGTTCGATCTCTCGAGCATCAGGGGCGCTTCGTAGAGGTTTTCGTAGAGGTTCGGGAGCGTGACGTTCTCGATCACGCAGTCGCGCTTGACGTTGCAGAAGAGGGCGATCTTGTCGAAGATCGAGGGCTCGAGCGGCTCGTCGCAGCGCAGGATGATGATGTTCGGGTTGACCCCCATTCCCTGCAGTTCTTTCACCGAGTGCTGGGTCGGTTTGGTCTTATGCTCCTCCGAGCCGTGCAGATACGGGACCAGAGTGACGTGGATAAAGAGACTGTTCTCCCGTCCCACTTCGAGCGAGACCTGCCGCGCGGCTTCGATGAAGGGCTGGCTCTCGATGTCCCCGATCGTGCCGCCGATCTCGGTGATGACCACGTCCGCGTCGGAATGTTTGCCGACGTTGTAGACGAACTCCTTGATCTCGTTGGTGACGTGGGGGATCACCTGCACCGTCGAGCCGAGATATTCGCCGCGCCGTTCCTTGTTCAGAACGTTCCAGTAGACCTTGCCGGTCGTCAGGTTAGAATACTTATTCAGATCCTCGTCGATAAAACGCTCGTAGTGCCCGAGGTCCAGGTCGGTCTCGGCGCCGTCCTCGGTGACGTAGACCTCGCCGTGCTGATACGGGCTCATGGTGCCGGGATCGACGTTGATGTAGGGGTCGAGTTTCTGCGCCGCGACCTTCAGCCCGCGCGATTTCAGCAGCCGCCCGAGCGACGCGGCGGTGATCCCCTTGCCGAGCCCCGAGACTACGCCTCCCGTCACGAAAATATACTTTGTCATATCTGCTTCTCCTTATCTTCTATCGCACTTCTCGTCTTCTTGATTTTCAGTTATGAGTTCGGCTCCGCCGAACGTTATGATATGATCGCCTTGTTACTTCAACCGTGCCGTCAGGCGATCATAACTCGGTTGAATGGGAATGACGCCGTGCCGGCGTCATTCCCATTCAACCGTTGCCGGCGGCTTCGACGTAATATCGTAAACCACCCGGTTGACGGTTTTCACCTCGTTCGTGATCCTTCGGCTTGCCGTTTCCAGCACGTCGTACGGGATCCGCGTCCAGTCGGCGGTCATAAAATCGTCGGTCGTGACGGCGCGGAGCGCGACCACGTGCCCGTAGGTCCTGGCGTCCCCCATTACCCCGACGCTTGCGGTGTCGGTCAGGACGGCGAAATACTGGCTCGGGCGAACGCCCGCTTTTTCGAGTTCACAGCGGAAGATCGCGTCGGCGTCGCGGAGCACGTCCGCCCTCTCCCGCGTGATCGCCCCGATGATCCGCACGGCGAGCCCGGGACCCGGGAAGGGCTGGCGCGAGACGAGCGATTCGGGCAGCCCGAGTTTCCGTCCGACCTCGCGGACCTCGTCCTTGAACAGATCGCGGAGCGGCTCGACGATCCCCTTGAACTTCATCACGGAGGGCAGCCCGCCGACGTTGTGGTGGCTCTTGATGGTGGCGGCGTCGCCCTTTCCGCTCTCGACGACGTCGGGATAGATGGTCCCCTGAACGAGGATATCGGGATCCCCGATCTCGTCCCGCACGTCTTCAAAAACGCGGATGAACTCCTCCCCGATGATCTTACGCTTTCGTTCCGGCTCCCTGACCCCCGCGAGTTTCGATAAGAACCGATCCGCGGCGTTCACGCGGAGAAAGCGCATCCCGAACCCTTTTTGAAAGACGGTTTCGACCCCGTCGCCCTCGCCCTTGCGGAGCAGACCGTGATCGACGAACACGCAGGTCAGTTTATCCCCCACCGCCCGGTGGATCAGCGCCGCCGCGACCGCCGAATCGACCCCGCCCGAGAGGGCGCAGAGCACCGTTTTGCCGGCGAGTTCGGTTTCGTACCGCTTGACCGTCCGTTCGATGAAATCCTCCATCTTCCAGTCGCCCGCGCATCCGCAGACCCCGAACAGGAAGTTCGACAGGATCTTGGTCCCGTACTCGCTGTGGGTCACCTCGGGATGGAACTGCACGCCCCAGATCTTCCGTTCCCCGTCCTCCATCGCCGCGCAGGGGCAGTTCGGGGTGCTTGCGACCGCGCGAAAGCCGGCGGGCAATTCGGAAACGTAATCGGTGTGGCTCATCCAGACGACGCTCTTTTCGGGCACGCCGTCGAAGAGGACCGAGGACTTGACCGTAACTTCGGTCTTGCCGTATTCGCTGCCGCTCGCGGCGGGCTTGATCGCGCCGCCGGCAAGGTACGCGATCAGTTGATGCCCGTAGCAGATCCCGAGGATCGGGACTCCGAGCGAGAGGATCGCCGGATCGAAATGCGGCGACGCGGGGTCATAGACGCTGTTCGGACCGCCCGTAAAAACGATCCCCTTGTATCCCTCCCGGCGGATCTCGTCGAGGGTCACGCGGTCATACGCCTTGATCTCGGCGTAGACCCGCTGCTCCCGCACGCGGCGGGCGATCAGTTGGTCGTACTGCCCGCCGAAATCGAGCACGAGTATTTTTTCCATCTTCGTCGTCTCCTTTGAACGTCGTTATTCGTTTTCCGCGACGGGGATCTTCGGGTCGAACGCCGGCATCGGTTTCAGTTTGAACAGGTTGGCTTTATGCAGGCGGTCGATCTTTTCCTTCGTTCCGGGATCGTCGATTTTGCCCGTGCGGATATAGCGGTCGAGTGCGGCGTAGGTAAACCCGAGATTCTCCTCGTCGGTCTTGCCCGAGAGCCCGTCGATCGGCGTCTTCTCCACCAGATCCTCCGGCAGACCGAGCGCTCGCCCGATCGCCTTGACCTCCCCAACGGTCAGGCGGGACAGCGGGCTGAAATCCCCCGCGCCGTCGCCGTATCTCGTCGCGTAGCCGACCCAATCCTCCGAGAGGTTGCAGGTGTTCGCCACCCGCCCGTTCTTGCTCTGCGAGACGGCGTAGAGCGTCGCCATCCGGATCCTTGCGGGCAGGTTGATCTCTCCCTGCCGGGAGAGTTCAAACGGCAGATCCTTTTTGAGCCCGTCCACGGCGTCCTTGATATTGACGACGTAATGCCGTATCCCGAGATGGGCGACCAGTTTCTTCGCGGCGTCGATATCGCTCTGCACCCCGCAGGGCATCAGCACCCCGATCACCCTCTCGACCCCGAGCGCCTCTTTACAGAGGGCGGCGACCGTCGAACTGTCCTTGCCGCCCGAGATCCCGACCACCGCGCTGCAGCCCTCGCCGTTCTCCCGGAAGAAGGCGCGGATCCACCCTACGCACTCGTTTTTGACCCTTTCGCTATCGAACGCCGTCATTTTCCGAGTTTCTTTTCGAGGCGCCCCATAATTTCCTTATAGGCGTCCTCGACCCCGCCGAGATCGCGGCGGAAACGATCCTTGTCGAGTTTCTCTTTCGTTTTGCTGTCCCAGAGACGGCAGGTGTCGGGGCTGATCTCGTCCGCCAGCACGACCGTACCGTCAGAGAGCCGTCCGAACTCGAGCTTGAAATCGACCAGCGTCACGCCGCAATCGCGCCAGAACGCCGACAGTACCTCGTTGACCTTGAAGGAATACCGTTCGATCGTATCGAGTTCAGCCGGCGTCGCAAGTCCCAGCGCCAGCGCGTGAAAGCGGTTCAGCAGCGGGTCTCCGAGCGCGTCGTTCTTGTACGAATACTCGATCGTGGGGGATTTGAAGACGATCCCCTCCTCGACCCCGTAGCGCTTGGAAAACGACCCCGCCGAGATATTCCGCACGATCACCTCGAGCGGCACGATCGAGACGCGCTTGACCAGCGTTTCGCGCTCGGACAGTTCTTTCACGAAATGGGTGGGAACGCCCTCCTGTTCGAGCAGTTTCATCAGCCGGTTGCTCATTTGGTTGTTGATGACGCCCTTCCCCGCGATGGTCCCCTTTTTCAGCCCGTTGAAAGCCGTCGCGTCGTCCTTGTAGGAGACGATCAGTTTTTCGGGATCGTCGGTCTTGAAGACCTTTTTCGCCTTGCCTTCGTAGAGTTGTTCTTTTTTCTCCATTGTCTTTGCCTCTCTTTTCGTTTTTTTATTTTCCGCTGTCGCCGTAGTTGGACAGCACTCTTGCAGACGGGTCGTTCACGTCGCAGCCGCGCCACGACTTGTTCGGCATCCAGAAGCCGGGGATCATCTCCGCCTGTCCCGGATAGTGCTTCTCAAAGAGTTCGCGGTAAAGGAGCGATTCTTTGGTAAAGGGCTGCGCGTAGTCGTACCGTTTCCTTCGTTCTTCGTACTCCCGGTCGGTGTAGACCGATCCTGCGTACTCTTTCAGGTCGTCGACCATCGAATGTCCGACCGCGTCCGAAAACGCCGCTTTCTCGCGCCAGAGGATCGGATCGGGCAGATAGCCGAGCCCCTCGAACGCGTGCCGGAGCAGGTACTTTCCCTTACCGTAGCGGTTCATCTTCATTTCCGGGTCGAGCGCCATCACGTACCGGACGAAGCCGAGATCTCCGAAGGGTACCCGCGCCTCCAGCGAGTTGACCGAAATACAGCGGTCGGCGCGCAGAACGTCGTAGGCGTGCAGTTCGCGGATCCGCTTTTCGGCTTCTCTCTGGAACGCCGCGGCGTCGGGGGCGAAATCGGTGTACTTGTAGCCGAACAGTTCGTCCGAGATCTCCCCCGTCAGCAGCACCCGGATATTGGTCGTCTCGTGAATGGCTTTGCAGACGAGGTACATCCCCATACTGGCGCGGATGGTGGTGATGTCGAAAGTGCCGAGCAGTTCGACCACCGTTTCAAGCGACGCGATCACTTCGTCCCTTGTCATATAGACCTCGGTATGCTCCGACCCGATGAAGTCCGCGACCTGACGCGCGTATTTGAGGTCGATCGCGTCCTTATCCATCCCGATCGCGAACGTCCGGATCGGGCGGTCGGAGAGCCGCGCCGCGATCGCAGAGACGAGCGAGGAATCAAGCCCGCCCGAGAGCAGGAACCCGACCTTCGCGTCTGCGATCATCCGCTTTTCGACCCCGGCGATCAGCTTTTCGCGGATGTTTTTGCACGCCGTTTCAAGATCGTCCCGGCAGATCGCGTCCACCCCGGCGGGATCGGCGTAGCGGACGAAGCGCCCGCCCCTGTAATAGTGTCCCGGGGGAAACGGCAGGATCTTTTGCGAGAGCCCGACGAGATTCTTCGCTTCGCTGGCGAACAGGATCGTGCCGTTTGCGTCGTAGCCGTAGTAGAGCGGGCGGATCCCGATCGGGTCGCGGGCGGCGATCCATTCGTCGGTCCTGCCGTCGTAGATCACGCAGGCGAACTCGGCGTCGAGTTTTTGAAAGAGGTCGGTCCCGTACTCGAAATACATCGGGAGCAGGATCTCGCAGTCGCTGTCGCTCTCAAAGGCGTACCCTTTCTCGATAAGTCTCGCGCGCTCGCGCGTAAAAGAATAAAGCTCGCCGTTGCACACGGCTTTGCACCTGTTCAGGATGAACGGCTGCATCCCCGCGGGGGTCAGCCCCATGATCGAGAGACGGTGGAAAGCCATAAGACCCTTCCCCGCCTCGATCACGCGGCTGTCGTCGGGCCCGCGCGATTTGGTTTTCCGAAACGCTTTTTCAAACGCGGTCCTGTCCGTAACGGGACCGCAATAACCGAATATCGAACACATAATTTACTCCACGTCCTGCAGGGCGTCGTATCCTTCCTCGCCGGTTCTGACCTTCACGACGTTCTCCACGTCGTAGACGAAGATCTTGCCGTCGCCGATATGCCCGGTGTAAAGCACCTTTTTCGCAGTCTCGATGACCGTACGGACCGGCACCTTGCTGACCACGATATCCACCTGTATTTTGGGCAAGAGGGTGGCTTCGACCGGAACGCCGCGGTAGTATTCGGGCTGTCCCTTCTGCGCCCCGCAGCCGAGGACGTGCGAAACCGTCATCCCGGTAATGCCGATCCCCATCATCGCGCTTTTCAGCGCCTCGAAACGCGGCTCCTTGCAGATGATCTCGATCTTGGTGAACTTGGGACGCGTCTCGTCAAACGACGGCACGCGCTTGACCGGGATCGCCTCCGCTTCCGGGGCGTCTCCCGTCACGGCGACGGCGCCCGCAAAGCCGTAATCCAGCCCCTCCACGGCGGGGACGAAATCGGCGTACGCCGAGGGGAGCCCGTGTTCGGTCCTGTCAAGCCCCTTGATCTCCTCTTCCTGCGACACGCGCAGACCGACCGTCCGCTTGATGATATAGAAGGTCAGGGTCATCAGAGCCGCCGTCCAGCCGAGGATGGCGACGATCCCGAGCGCCTGCACGCCGAGCAGACGGAAACTGCCGGTATAGAACAGACCTTTGAGACCTGCCGGAGCGTCGGGGTTGGCGAGGAGACCGACCGCGATCGTCCCCCAGATCCCGTTCGCGAAGTGGACGCCGACGGCGCCGACCGGATCGTCGATATGCAGTTTCAGGTCGAGGAACTCGACCACGAAAACGACGAGGAAGCCCGAGACCACCCCGACGACGGTTGCGCCGACAGCGTCAAGCGCGTCGCAGCCCGCGGTGATCCCGACCAGCCCCGCGAGCGAGGCGTTCAGGCACATCGAGACGTCGGGTTTGCCGTTCTTCAGCCAGGTGAAGATCATGGTGACGCAGGTCGCCACGGCGGGGGCTACGGTGGTGGTCACGAAGATCGACGCCAGCGAATCTCCGTCCCACGCCGCCGCGCCGTTGAAGCCGTACCAGCCGAACCAGAGGATGAAACAGCCGAGCGCGCCGAGCGTGACGGCGTGACCCGGGATGGCGTTGACCTTGGTCACCTTCCCCGCGGCGTCCTTCACGTACTTGCCGAGCCGGGGTCCCACCATGATCGCGCCGATCAGGGCGGCGGTCCCGCCGACCGAGTGGATCGCGGCGGAGCCGGCGAAATCGTGGAAACCGAGTTTGACGAGCCAGCCCGCCTCGTTCCAGACCCAGCCCGCCTCAACGGGATAGACGAAAAGCGAGATGACGCCCGAATAGATGCAGTAGGAGAGGAACTTGGTGCGTTCCGCCATAGATCCCGAAACGATGGTCGCCGCCGTCGCGCAGAACACGAGGTTAAAGACGAAGGACGGCGCGTTTCCGTCGCGGAGAAATCCGCCGAAGTCGGTTAAGATCTTCAGATTCGGAACGCCGATCACCCCGAGAACGTAGTCCTCCGCCATCATCAGGGAAAAGCCGAGGAGGACGAAGACCACCGTTCCGATACAGAAGTCCATCAGGTTCTTCATAATGATATTTCCGGCGTTCTTGGCGCGGGTGAAGCCGGTCTCGACCATCGCGAATCCCGCCTGCATGAAGAACACGAGCGCGGCGCCGATCAAAAACCAAACGCCGAAGACTTCGCCCGTTGCGGTTTCTTTTACGAGCGTCAATATTTCTTGGGGTGTCATAAGAGTTCTCCTTATCAAATCACGGTTTTACCTCACGCTGAACAGGATGTCGGCGTAGGTCGGGTAGGGCCAGTATTTCTTCTCGGTGAGCGTTTCCGCCTCGTCGCAGGCGAGCCGGAGCGCGCACATCTTCTGCAGTACGTCGTCGCGGATCGCCTCCGATTCCTCCGCGACCCCGTCGCATTCGCGCAGGGCGATCACCGAACTCTCAAGGTCCCCGACGGCGGAATAGATCCGGTCGGTCAGAACCGAGAGTTTTCCGATCAGATCGGTCTCGTACGCGCAGGCGAGCGTAGGCGCGACGGCTTTCTTCGCCGCGGCGTTCTTCGCAAGATCGGCGGTGAAGCGTTCGATCGCCGGGGCGATCGCGGTCTTCGCCATATCGATCATGGTATTCGCCTCGATCACGACCGATTTGCAGTAGTTTTCAAGCATGATCTCGCAGCGCGACTTCAATTCCTCGACGGTGAAGACCTTGTGCGAGGTCAGCATTTCGACGTTCTTCTCGTCGAGCAGGTGCGGCATACAGTCGGGGGTGGTGCGGTAGTTTTTCAGCCCGCGGACCTCCGTCGCCTCTCTGATCCACGCGTCGTCGTAGCCGTTGCCGTTGAAGATGATGCGCTTGTGTTCCTTGACCGTCTCTTTGATGAGGTCGTGGAGCGCCGCCGCAAAGTCCTTTTCGCCCTCGAGTTTGTCGGCGTAGATCTTCAGACTTTCGGCTACGGCGGAGTTCAGCATAATGTTCGCGCATGCGATGCTGTTCGACGAGCCGAGCATCCGGAACTCGAACTTGTTGCCGGTGAAGGCGAAGGGCGAGGTGCGGTTGCGGTCGGTGGTGTCGCGGTTGAACTTCGGGAGCACGTCCACGCCGAGTTTCATCTGCGTTTTTTCGGTTCCCTTATACGGCGCGTCGTTCTCGATCGCGTCGAGGATCGCCGTCAGTTCGTCGCCGAGAAACATCGAGATCACCGCCGGGGGCGCCTCGTTCGCGCCGAGACGGTGGTCGTTGCCCGCCGTCGCGACCGAAATGCGGAGCAGATCCTGATAGTCGTCGACCGCCTTGATGACGGCGCACAGGAACAGCAGGAACTGCGCGTTCTCGTAGGGGGTCTCGCCCGGGGAGAGCAGGTTCTGCCCGTCGTTTGTCGCGATCGACCAGTTGTTGTGTTTGCCGCTGCCGTTGACCCCGGCGAAGGGCTTTTCGTGGAGCAGGCAGACCAGCCCGTGTTTCGACGCGACCTTCTGCATGATCTCCATCGTCAGCTGGTTGTGGTCGGTCGCCACGTTGGTCGTGGTGTAGATCGGCGCCAGTTCGTGCTGCGCCGGAGCGACCTCGTTATGTTCGGTTTTCGCCATAATGCCGAGTTTCCAGAGTTCCTCGTTCAGATCCTCCATAAACTCCGCGACCTTCGGCTTGATCGCGCCGAAGTAGTGGTCGTCCATCTCCTGCCCCTTCGGGGGTTTCGCGCCGAAGAGGGTGCGCCCCGTGAAGCGCAGGTCGGGACGGGCGTCGTAGACCTCCTTCGAGATCAGGAAGTATTCCTGCTCGGGTCCGACCGAACTCCGCACGCACTTCGCCGTGTCGTTGCCGAACAGCCGGAGGATCCGGAGCGCCTGCCGGTTCAGCGCCTCCATCGAGCGGAGCAGCGGCGTCTTCTTATCCAGCGCGTGTCCGCCGTAGGAGCAGAACGCCGTCGGGATGCAGAGCGTCTTTCCTTTAATAAACGCGTAGGACGTGGGATCCCACGCCGTGTAGCCCCGCGCCTCAAAAGTCGCGCGAAGACCCCCGGAGGGGAAACTCGACGCGTCGGGCTCGCCCTTGATCAGTTCCTTGCCCGAGAACTCCATGATGATCCCGCCGTCGGGGGACGGGGTGATGAAACTGTCGTGCTTTTCGGCGGTGATGCCGGTCAGCGGCTGGAACCAATGCGTGAAATGCGTGGCCCCGCGTTCGACTGCCCAGTCCTTCATCGCCTCTGCGACCGCGTTGGCGACGCCGATGTCGAGCGTCTCCCCCTCGTCGATCGTCTTTTTTAGAGACGCGTACACGCCGGCGGACAGGGTCGCCCGCATCACCCGGTCGTCAAACACCATGCTGCCGAATTGTTCCGATACTGTTTTCATTGCTTTCTCCTCCCGAAAAACGACGGCGGCGCCTTCTATGCTTGCACATAGAAGACGCCGTTGCCTTCCGTAATATGGACTTGTCAAAAAAGAAAATCGCGCCTTTGAACCCTCGGCTCAAAGACGCCATTGCCTTTAACAAGTCGCATTATACACCCGCCGCCGCCGTTTGTCAAGCCCCTTTTTCGCATTTTTTCAAAAATTCTTTTTTCGGGGTCGTCCGGCACTTGACAAGCGCGCGAACGTGTGCTATAATGCAGAAAAATGAGCAAAGGCGTTCATTTTTGCGTTTGACGTGTCTTACGCAAAAACGGCGCCTTTTTTGTTTTTGGAAAGGAAAACGGTATGGAACGGGAAGGCAGTATCAGGATCCCCTCGGGGTGCGCGATCGCGGCGGTGATCTCGCGGGAGGGAAAACGAATGACGGGAGAGAAGATCGTCCGGGCGATGAAGCCGATGCACGACCGCTCGAACGGGCTCGGGGGCGGGTTCGCCGGCTACGGGATCTATCCCGAATACCGCGACCTCTACGCCTTTCATCTCTTTTTCGACTGCCGCGACACGCGAAAGGCGTGCGAGGCGCTGCTGAAAGAGCATTTCGAGATCGTCAAGGGCGAGGTCATCCCCACCCGCAAGATCCCCGCGATCACCGACGAGCCCCTGATCTGGCGGTATTTCGTCACCCCCCTGAAATCGGTGCTCGCAGACCTGCAGCTCGACGAAAAGGAGTTCGTCGCGCGGACGGTGATGAAGATCAACACGGGACTTCCGGGCGCGTACGTTTTTTCAAGCGGAAAGAATATGGGGACCTTCAAGGCGGTCGGCTTTCCCGAGGACGTCGGGGTGTTCTACCGGCTTGACGAATACGAGGGATACTCCTGGACGGCGCACGGCAGATATCCGACCAACACGCCCGGCTGGTGGGGCGGCGCGCACCCCTTCGCCCTGCTCGACTATTCGATCGTCCACAACGGCGAGATCTCGTCCTACGACGCCAACCGACGGTTTATCGAGATGTTCGGTTATAAATGTACCTTACAGACCGATACCGAGGTCATTACGTATATATTGGATTATCTGGTGCGCCGGCAGGGGCTCTCGCTCACCGAAGCCGCGAACGTGATCGCCGCGCCCTTCTGGAGCACGATCGAAAACAAGACCGACGAATACGAAAAGAAGAAACTGCAATACCTGCGGACGGTCTTCCCCAGTCTGCTCGTCACGGGTCCCTTCTCGATCGTTCTCGGATTCAACGGAGGGCTGATGGCGTTGAACGACCGCTTGAAACTGCGGTCGATGGTCGTCGGGGAAAAGGACGATCGGGTGCTGATCGCGAGCGAAGAGGCGGCGATCCGGGCGATGGAACCCGACGCCGGGGGGATCTTCGCCCCCGCAGGAGGGGAACCGGTCGTCGTGACCGTCAAGGAAGGAGCGTACTGATATGGGCGTCGAGTTCATTTATCCGGAGTTTGAGGTGATCCGCAACCCCGACCGCTGCATCGCCTGCCGCGTTTGCGAGCGGCAATGCGCGAACGAGGTACATACTTTCAGCGCCGAGCGCGGCGTGATGGTAAGCGACGAGACCAAGTGCGTCAACTGTCAGCGGTGCGTTTCGCTCTGCCCGACGCGGGCGCTGAAGATCGTCAAAAGCGACTGCACGCTGCGCGAAAACGCCAACTGGAAAAACGACACCGTCCGCGAGGTCTACAAACAGGCGAACAGCGGCGGCGTTCTGCTGTCCTCGATGGGCAACCCCGCTCCCCTGCCGGTCTACTGGGACAAGATCCTGATCAACGCCTCGCAGGTGACCAATCCCCCGATCGACCCGCTCCGCGAGCCGATGGAGACGCGCGTTTTCCTCGGCAAGAAGCCGGATAAGATCGGACGGACGGCAAACGGAAAGATCGACTGCGCGCTTCCGCCGCAGATCGAACTTGCGATGCCGGTGTTGTTCTCCGCGATGAGTTACGGCTCGATCAGTTACAACGCCCACGCCTCGCTCGCCCGCGCCGCGACCGAACTCGGGATCCTCTACAACACGGGCGAGGGCGGGCTTCACGAGGATTTTTACGTCTACGGCAAGAACACCGTCGTACAGGTCGCGTCGGGGCGCTTCGGGGTCCACGAGGATTACCTGAACGCAGGCGCGGCGATCGAGATCAAGATGGGACAGGGCGCGAAACCCGGCATCGGCGGACATCTGCCCGGCGCGAAGATCGTCGGCGACGTCTCGCGTACCCGGATGATCCCGGAGGGCTCGGACGCCATCTCCCCCGCCCCGCATCACGACATCTATTCGATCGAGGACCTGCGGCAACTGGTCTTCTCGCTCAAAGAGGCGACGAGGTATCAAAAGCCGGTGATCGTCAAGGTCGCCGCCGTCCACAATATCGCCGCCATCGCCAGCGGGATCGCCCGCAGCGGCGCGGACGTCATCGCGATCGACGGGTTCCGGGGCGGGACCGGCGCCGCGCCGACGAGGATCCGCGACAACGTCGGCATCCCGATCGAACTGGCGCTCGCCGCGGTCGATCAACGGCTGCGCGACGAGGGGATCCGCAACAACGTGTCGCTGGTCGTCGGGGGCTCGATCCGGAGCGCCGCGGACGTGGTGAAAGCCGTCGCTCTCGGAGCCGACGCCTGCTATATCGCGACCGCCGCCCTGCTCGCGCTCGGCTGTCACCTCTGCCGCACCTGTCAGAGCGGCAAATGCAACTGGGGCATCGCGACACAGCGCCCCGACCTCGTCAAACGCCTGAATCCCGACGTCGGGAGCGAGCGGCTTATCAACCTGATGACGGCGTGGCGGCACGAGATCATGGAGATGATGGGCGGAATGGGCATCAACTCGATCGAGGCGCTCCGCGGCAACCGCCTGATGCTCCGGGGCGTCGGGCTGAACGAAAAGGAACTCGAAATACTCGGGATATCTCACGCGGGAGAATAAAGAGATGAAGAGAGTTTACGTCAACGAAGAATGGTGCCTCGGCTGTCACCTCTGCGAATACAACTGCGCCTTCGCCAATTCGGGGATGAAGGATATGGCGTTCGCCCTGAAAGACAAGAAGATCTTTCCGCGCATCCACGTCGAGGGGGAGGATAAGATCACCTTCGCCGTCTCCTGCCGCCATTGCACCGATCCGCTCTGCGTGAAGAGCTGCATCGCGGGGGCGATCTCAAAGAAGGACGGCGTAGTGAAGATCGACAGAACGAAGTGCGTCGGGTGTCTCACCTGCGTTCTGGTCTGCCCCTACGGGGCGCTGGCGCCGGGGGAGAACGGGACGATGCAGAAATGCGAGTTGTGTCTTGAAAACGCCTGCGGAGAGCCCGCCTGCGTGACGGGGTGTCCGAACAGGGCGATCGTTTACGAGGAAAGGGGGGACGGAGAATGAAACGCTACGTGATCGTCGGCAACGGGATCGCGGCGGTCGGCGTGATCGAGGGGATCCGCTCCCGCGACATAGACGGCGCGATCATGGTCGTGTCGGAGGAAAAATACCCGGTCTACGGCCGTCCGCTGATCTCCTACTATCTCGAGGGCAAGACCGATCTTGCGAAGATGAACTACCGTCCCGCCGATTTCTACGAAAAGAACGGCTGCCGGGTGCTGTACGGCAAACGCGCGGTCGCACTCGACGCCGAAAAGAAAACCCTGTCGCTCGACGACGGGACGGCGCTCCCCTACGACGAACTCTCCGTTGCGACGGGATCGCGCCCGTTCGTCCCGCCCTTCGAGGGGCTGGACACGGTCGAAAAGAAGTTCGGTTTTATGACGCTCGACGACGCGACGTCGCTCGAATCGGCGCTGACCCCCGACGCGCGGGTGCTGATCGTCGGGGCGGGACTGATCGGCTTAAAATGTGCCGAGGGGATCAAAGACCGGGTCGGGTCGATCACGGTCACGGACCTTGCCGATCGGGTCCTGTCGAGCATTCTCGACGCCGACTGCGCGGGCATCGTGCAAAAGCGTCTTGAAGACAACGGGATCGCGTTTCTGCTCGGGGACAGCGTCGCGCGCTTCGACGGGGGCAGGGCGACGATGAAGAGCGGAGCGGTCGTTCCCTTCGATCTTCTCGTTCTCGCCGTCGGCGTCCGGGCGAATACCGAACTCGTCAAAAACGCGGGGGGCGAGGTCAACCGCGGGATCGTCGTGGACAAGAGGATGAAGACAAGTCTTCCGTCGGTCTACGCCGCGGGCGACTGCGCAGAGGGATTCGACGCCTCGATCGGGCAGAACCGCGTGATCGCGATCCTCCCGAACGCCTATCTGCAGGGGCGCGCCGCCGGGGTCAATATGGCGGGCGGCGACGAAAGCCGCTCCGACGCGATCCCGATGAACGCGATCGGTTTCTTCGGGCTTCACATAATGACCGCCGGCGCCTACGACGGCGAGATGAGCGAGGAAAAGACCGAAAACGGGGTCAAACGCTTCTTTATCAGGGACGGACTTCTCCGCGGCTTCATCCTGATCGGGGCGACCGAGCGCGCCGGGATCTACACGGCGCTGATCCGCGAAAAGACGCCGCTTTCCTCGCTCGATTTCGACCTGACGAAAAAAGTTGCGTCCAATTTGATCTTTTCTTTGGAAACCCGTAGAAAAAAATTCGGGAGCGTGGTATAATATGTTAGTTGATGCAAGCAACCTCGATTTTCGCGCCCTAAACGACGCGATCCGGCGCGCCGGCAAAACGGTCGAGTTGACCGGCTGTCTCGGTCAGCGCTTTATCGGCGCCGGGACCTCGGACGTCTCGGTGAAGATATCGGGCGTTCCGGGCAACGCGCTCGGCGCCTACCTCAACGGGGGAAAGATCTTCGTCGACGGCAACGCGCAGGACGCCGTCGGGGACACGATGAACGCGGGCGAGATCGTCATTTGCGGCAACGTCGGAGACGCCGTCGGCTACGCGATGCGGGGCGGACGGATCTTCGTCAAGGGCGACGCGGGTTACCGCGCCGGGATCCACGTGAAAGCGTACGAGGAGAAGATCCCCGTGATCGTGATTGGCGGCTGCGCGGGCAGTTTTCTCGGAGAATACCAGGCGGGCGGCGTGATCGTCGTACTCGGTCTTTGCTGCCGGGGGCGGCGGATCGTCGGCAATTTCCCCTGTACCGGAATGCACGGGGGAAAGATGATCCTGC
>CACZAZ010000031.1 GCA_902779285.1 uncultured Ruminococcus sp. | reverse complement strand
TAATGCCGACCGTAACGGGGTTGTCGAAGGGCTCGCCCGTTCTGCCGTCGTAGAGGGTCTGCTTACCGTCGATGACGACGACCTTCTCGGTCTTCATCAGTACGCGGAGTTTCTCCTCGTCGTCGACGACCGACTGGTCGATCCTCTGCAGGTCGGGGGCTCCGTTGTCGTTTACGACCTCGATGAAGCACGCCTTCCCCTTGACGCTCTCGCCGGGACGGATATCGCGGCAGTAGTGCGCCTCGCGGAGGCACTCGATGATGTCGCGCTCGTTCGCGCCGTCGAAGACGGGGGTCGCGATCTTGAGCCCGAGGATCTTCGCCGCGATGCCGAGGTGGACCTCAAGCACCTGACCGATATTCATACGGGACGGAACGCCCAGCGGGTTCAGAACGATATCGAGCGGCGTACCGTTTGCAAGGAACGGCATATCTTCGGGGGGCAGGATGCGCGAAACGACGCCCTTGTTCCCGTGGCGGCCCGCCATCTTGTCGCCGACGGAGATCTTTCTCTTCTGGGCGATATAGACGCGGACGACCTTGTTGACGCCGGGGGCAAGGTCGGCGGAGTTGCTGCGGTCGTAGATCTTGACGTCCACGACGACGCCCGACTCGCCGTGCGGCAGCCGGAGCGAGGAATCGCGGACCTCGCGCGCCTTCTCACCGAAGATCGCGCGGAGCAGACGCTCCTCGGGGGTGAGTTCGGTCTCGCCCTTCGGGGTGACCTTACCGACCAGGATATCGCCGGCGCGGACCTCGGTACCGATCTTGACGATACCTTCGCCGTCCAGATCCTTCAAGGCGTCGTCGCCGACGTTCGGGATCTCGCGGGTGATCTCCTGCGGACCGAGTTTGGTGTCGCGCGCCTCGATCGAGTATTCCTCAACGTGGATCGAGGTGTAAACGTCCTCGCGGACCAGACGCTCGTTCAGAAGGACGGCGTCCTCGTAGTTGTAGCCCTCCCAGGTCATAAAGCCGATCAGCGCGTTCTTGCCGAGCGCGATCTCGCCGTTCGCCGTTGCCGGACCGTCGGCGATCACCTGACCCGCGTCGACCCGTTCGCCCTGTGCGACGACGGGACGCTGGTTGACCGAAGTGCCCTGGTTGGAGCGTTTGAATTTCAGGAATTTGTAGACGTCCTTGCGTCCGCTGTCGGTCAGGATGACGACCTCGTCCGACGCGACGCGTTCGACCACGCCGCCCTCGTTCGCGATCACGACCGCGCCCGAGTCGAGCGCCGCCTTGTACTCCATACCGGTCGCGACGATCGGCGCCTCGGTGGTCATCAGCGGCACCGCCTGCTTCTGCATGTTGGAGCCCATCAGCGCACGGGTGTTGTCGTCGTTTTCAAGGAAGGGGATCATCGCCGTGGCGACCGAGACCAGCATCTTCGGAGACGCGTCCATATAACTGATCTTCTCGGCTTCGACCTCGACGATCTCGGACTTGTCGCGGGCGATGACGCGGGCGTTGACGAAATGTCCGTCCTCGGTCAGCGGCTCGTTCGCCTGCGCGACGATATAGCGGTCCTCGACGTCGGCGGTCATGTACTCGACCTCCTTCGTCACGACGCCGTCCTTCACCTTGCGGTAGGGCGCCTCGAGGAATCCGTACTCGTTGATGCGGGCGTAGGTGGCAAGATAGGAGATCAGACCGATGTTCGGACCTTCCGGCGTTTCGATCGGACACATTCTCCCGTACTGCGTGTAGTGGACGTCGCGGACGTCAAAGGAGGCGCGGTCACGGGAAAGCCCCCCGGGACCGAGAGCCGACAGACGGCGCTTGTGGGTCAGTTCCGCGAGCGGGTTGTTCTGATCCATGAACTGCGAGAGCGGCGAAGAACCGAAGAACTCGCGGATCGCGGTCGCCACCGGACGGGTGTTGATCAGCGTCTGCGGGGTCATCTCCTCGCTGTCGTGCACCGACATACGCTCCTTGATGTTCTTCTCCATCCGGGCGAAACCGATGCGGATCTGATTCTGCAGCAGTTCCCCGACCGAGCGGAGACGACGGTTGCCGAGGTGGTCGATATCGTCGATCTTGCCGATGCCGTGGGAGAGGCAGATCAGATAGTTGATCGAGGCGTAGATATCCTCTTTGGTGATGTGCTGGGGAGACAGATCGAAGCGGCGGCGGGTCGCTTCCGCGATCACGCCCTCCTTGTTTTCGGCGCCGCCCTCGACGTCCTCAAGGATCTTCAAAAGGACCGAGAGACGGACCTTTTCGCGGATGCCGCAGTCGGAGAGGTCGTAGCCGAGCACCCACTCGGGACGAACGGCTTCGTTCGAGAAGACCTTGACCGATCTTCCCTGCTCGTCGTAAACGCGGACCGAGGTGACGCACGCCTCCTCGATCGCCGCCGCGAGTTCGGACGTGATCTGGGTCTCTTTCTCGGCGATGACTTCCCCGGTCACGGGGCTGACCGCCGCTTCCGCGAGACGGAAGCCGACGATGCGCTCGCCGAGCGCCATTTTCTTATCGAATTTGTAGCGTCCGACCGGAGCGAGGTCGTAGCGCTTGGTGTCGAAGAAGGTGTTGGTGAGCAGCGTGCGGGCGCTCTCGACGAGCGGGGGCTCGCCCGGACGCATCTTCATATAGATCTCTTTCAGCGCCTCTTCGCCCGGCGTGGTCTTGTTGTCCATCGCCCGGCGGTTGGATTCGTCCTTCGTGAAGGTGGCGGTGAAATACTCCTCCTCGCCGAAGGTGTCGATCACGTCGGCGTCGGTTTCCGCGCCGAGCGCACGGATCAGGACCGTCACCGGGATCTTCCGGTTCTTGTCGATCTTGACCCAGAAGGTGTCCTGCGAGTCGGTCTCGTATTCGAGCCAGGCGCCGTGATACGGGATCACCGTGCTGGTATAACTGTGTTTACCGGTCTTGTCCACCGCGGAGTCGTAGTACATACCCGGCGAACGGACGAGCTGCGACACCACGACTCTCTCCGCGCCGTTGATGACGAAGGTCCCGTTGTCGGTCATCAGGGGGAAGTTCCCCATGAAGATCTCGTGCTGCTTGATGTCGTGGGTCTCGAGGTTGGTCACGCGGACGCAGACCTTGAAGGGCGCCTCGTAGGTCACGTCGCGCTCCTTGCATTCCTCTACCGAATAGCGGGGATTCGGATCGATCGAGTAGCTGACGAAATCGACCTGCGTCTTGCCCATGAAATCGACGACCGGCGACGCGTCGCGCAGCACCTCGTCCATTCCGACGTCAAGAAACCACTTGAACGATTTCTTCTGCACCTCGATCAGGTTCGGCATCTCGAGGACGTCCTCGATCTTGGAAAAACTCTTCCGCTCGGTTTTCCCGAAATACTGGGATTTCAGTTGCATGAAATGAAACACTCCTTCTTCATTTTTGCGATTCTCGCGGAGATCACGCTCGCTCTTTGCCCCCGTTTTCCTCTCCCGATTTCTTTAGAAATCAGCGTAAAATTTTCAGTCTTTTTACAATGTTCACAGAAATTTTACATTGATCTTTCTGCCCGGAAAAAGAGACGAAAAGCACAGATTAAGCGATTTTAATGCAGTTTATTATTGTATCAAAATAAAATCGGTTTGTCAACCCCTTTTTTTCAAAATCAAGAAAATATTTTCGCATCCCGGACGGGGGCGAAAAAGAGCCGTCTCACGCCCCTATATAATAAGGAAGAGAACAGCCCGGGGAGAGCGTTTTCTTCCCTTCCCCGGCGGCGCGGACCCGTCCTCTTGCGCGCGGGTGCGTTTTGTACCTTTACTTTTTCTTCCTTATCGGATAAAATAGATACAGAGAAAACCGCGGAAGGAGGGGAACGCTTGAGCATCGCAAGCGCCATTACGGAACTGCGGACCAAGGCGGCGCTGTCGCAGAAAGAGCTCGCAGACCGTCTGTACGTCTCGCGGGAACTCGTCTCGAAATGGGAGACGGGGTCCAGAGTTCCGGATTTTTTGACCATCGGCGCGATCGCAGGAGTATTCCGCGTCTCCCCCGACGCGATCGCCGACCGAAACGATCTGGTATTCCGGGAACTGTCCGACTGCGTGCCGCAGGGGATCGCTCTTCCGGAAGATGATCTGCCGCGGATATTGGAACGGTTTTTATCGAAACTCTCCCTGCGGGAGGCGGACGTCTTTCTCAACCGGTATTACTTCCTAAAAAACACCGCGGAGATCGCCGCCAAATACCGACTGGGAGAAAACCACGTCCGCAGCATCCTGTCGAAGACCCGCCGAAAACTCGCAAAATACTTAAAGGAGGAACTGTCATGAACGGGATCGCCCTTTTCAACGCCCTGACCAAGATCGACGACCGGTTCATCGACCGTGCCGAAAAAGCCCCCGCCGTCCCCGAAAGACCCCGCCGCGCCCCCGTCCGCCGCTGGTTGGAGATCGCCGCGTGCGCCTGTCTTCTTCTCGCCGTTTCCCTCTTGATCGCCAACCGGGTCGGTCCGTTCGGTCACCTGGGAGGCAAGAAGAAATCGAGCGGACCGAACGACTCCTTCTACTCGGACGTCGCCGCGGCGACCGACGCGCGTCCCTCCACCCAAGCCGGGACCCAAGCGATCGGGCACGGAGGCACCTGGGCTGCCGTCGACGAAAACACCGACTACAGCCTGTCGGTCGTCGACGGTCGGAACTATCTGAACTTCGGCGGAGGGAACGCGGCGAGTTCTTCGATAAAAGACGCCGTGTACTTCGAGACCGTAGACGCGATGGTCACCGCCATCCGTACGAATTCCCTCTCCCCCGATCAATGCGAAACCATCCGCAACTCTTTCCCGCAGGACGAGAACGGGATACGGATCGTCGACCTCGATCACGTCTACGACGCCGTGCTGCCCGACGAACTGATAAGCATGGGCGTCGAATGGGAGGGACCGTCCTACACCTTCGAGTTCTACGACGAAAACGGCGTTTTTGGAAATCTCCGCGTCCTGACGAAGGAGGACTACGAAACGCTTTACGCCGATCAATACACGGCGTTCTTCGACCGCGCCGGGATCACCGTGCTCTCGCGCGGAAACGTCGCTGACCGGAACGCCGAGGCCGTGCTCTACGAGGCGCATGACGGCACGCGCCGGGCGATCCGCTACGCGCTTGCGAACGGCGTGACCGTGGTAGAGACCTATTTCGCGCCGGGAGGGACGTCTTCCGCGATACCCGTTACGGTCGAACTGTACGGCGAAACCGACGCCGCCGCGTTCTACGCGAAGCTTTACGAACTGACCGAACGCCCGACCGTCGAATGGCTCTCGCGATTCGGTCTGACCGAGAGATGACCCGACCCGAAAGGAGGTCAAGATGAAAAAAACGATCGCCGCGATCCTTTTGCTCTGTCTTACGGTCCTGCTTTTCGCCTGCTCCGGGAAGGGAGAGAGGACCAAGCAGAGCGTCTTCGGAAGCGGAGAGGAAACCGAACCTCTCACCGTCCGTCCCCTGCCCTACGGCAAAAACGCGGCGGTGGTCGAGGGGGACTATCACGCGGTCGCAGCCGCCTCCGCCTCCGTCGACGATCGCCGGGTATCCGATCCCGTCCCGAAGGAGTTCACCCTGTTCGGGAAACGGTATACGCTCTACCTGACCGACGTCGTCGTGAATCTCGGATATTACGCGACAGATCTTTACAGCGGGAACTCTACGTTCGTAATTACCCGCGCGGACACGGGAAAGATCGTTTGCTTTCAAACCGTTCCGTCCTACGCGAGGGACTACGTTTCCCCGGTCCGGGAGGGCGCCGGAGAGGAGGAGTATCTCGCCTACGCGAAGTCGATCCTGAACGACGTCGCGGGGGTCTCGACCGACGGTTGGGAAGCGACGGTCAAGTCTTTTCAGACCAAATACAAGGCCGAACGCCCGGATCAAACGGTATACTCGATTTTCAGAAACGGCGTGAATCTGTCGGTTTCGGAAGAAGAATACGAGGCGGCGATCGGGACCGGCGTCACCGTCACCTTTACGAAGAAGATTGGGGAGTTCAAGCGGTTCGACGAGATGAAGGTCGAGATGACGGGAGCCGGAGAGGTCATTTCGTTCAACGCGAAAAACTACGACGAGGCGTTCGCCCCCTTCGTCGGCGTCACGCCCGACCGGGCAAGGATCGAACGGGCGGTGTCGCCGCTCGTGAGTTCGTACGCGCGCGGACAGGACAGCCGCATTGAAAAGATCGTGACGTACGTCGACGACGGGACGCTGTGGGCGTGGGTTTTCATACTGATCACAGGTCCCGGTCCCGACGGAGCGAGCGCAGGGGTCACGTTCTCGGTCGAGGTCGCGAAGATCGCCGAATGATATCTCGGAAAGGAAAGGATACCCGATGAAAAGAACGATCGCTTTCATTCTGCTTCTGGTGCTTGCTCTTGCCGTCTGTTCGTGCGGTCCCGCGCTCGACGCGGCGCAAGAAGCGACGACCGACGCGACGCAGGCCGGCTTTGACGCGCTTGCGGTCGGGATGAGTTATTCCGACGTCGAGCGTCTTTCGACCGAACATCTGGTCGAGGGATACTACGTGTTCACCAAAAACGCGGCAGGCGACGCGGTCATCGGGCGGTTCGATCCCGATACGCTGAAGATCGCCGGGATCGACGAGTTCCCCGCCGTTTCGGGCGACGCGGACGCGTTTGCTTCCCTTACCCCAGGTATGACCGTCTACGAGGTGGTACGCGCCGTCGGGCTCCCGCTCGGATCCCGCACCTTCGGGCTCAGCACGCTCGACTTTGCCTGCTCCGACGGGAGCGAATACCGCGTTCAATGGAACGAGGATATGACCGTGCTTGCGGTCGCCCCCGTTTTGAACTGACCGTTTCCCCGCTTTTCCCCGGGTGGTTTTGCCCGGGGGATTTTTTTCGCGCGGGGGGTGGCGTTTTGCGACAAACCGTGATATAATAGAAAGGTAGGCGGTTTTGCGTTCCTACGTCGCCGGACGGGTGAAACCGCGAAAAGACCCCCGCGAATCGAGCGGGGGGGCTTGAAAAAAAACGCGATGGGAAGGGCTGAAAATGCGCGAGATCGTGATCCGGGGCGCCCGGGAAAACAATCTGAAAAATATCAATCTCACGATCCCGAGAGAAAAACTGGTGGTGTTCACCGGGCTCTCGGGGTCCGGGAAGTCGTCGCTCGCGTTCGACACCCTGCACGCGGAGGGGCATCGGCGCTTCGTCGAGTCGCTCTCGTCCTACGCCAGAATGTTTCTCGGGCAGATCGACAAGCCCGACGTGGATATGATCGAGGGGCTGTCCCCGTCCATTTCGATCGACCAGAAGACCACCTCGAAAAACCCGCGTTCGACGGTCGGCACCGTGACCGAGATCTACGACTATCTCCGTCTGCTCTACGCGAGGATCGGGATCCCGCATTGTCCGATCTGCGGCAAGGAGATCCGGCAGACCAGCCAGGATCAGATCGTCGAAAAGATCCTCGGTCTGCCCGAGGGGACGCGGTTTCTGGTGCTGGCTCCGTTGGTGCGCGGGCAGAAAGGCACGCACGAAAAGACGCTTGCCGACGCGAAGAAGGGCGGCTACGTCCGGGTGCGCGTGGACGGCTCTCTCTACGATCTCTCGGAGGAGATCAAACTCGATAAGAACAAAAAGCACGACGTGGAAGTGGTGCTCGACCGTCTCGTGATGCGCGAGGGCGTGCGGGCGCGGCTCTCCGATTCGGTCGAGTCGGCTTTGAAACTCTCGGACGGGCGGGTGACGGTCTCGGTCGTGCCGCGCGAGGGGGAGACGGCGCCCGCGGACCTCTCCTTCTCGCAGAAATACGCCTGTGAAGAACACAATATCAGTTTCGGGGAACTCGAGCCCCGGATGTTCTCGTTCAACAACCCCTACGGCGCCTGCCCGAACTGTTCGGGGATCGGGGATCTGCAGACCATTTCCGCCGACAAACTGATCCCGGACAAGTCGCTCTCGCTCCGCGAGGGGGCGATCGTGTGTAACGGTTTCAAGAGTTTGGAGGAGGAATCCTGGACGGGTCCTCTGCTCTCCGCCGTCGGGCGCGAATACGGCTTTTCGCTCGATACGCCGATCAAGGACTATACCGACGAACAGTACCGCGTGCTGATGTACGGCTCGGGCGACAGAAAGTACGACGTGGTGCGCTATTTCGGAAAAGTCGCGAAGCGGCAGCTCTCGTCCTACGCGGGGCTGATCCCGACGGTCGAGCGCCGGATGGCGATGATGGGCGGCGACTACTATCAGGAGTTCGTCGAGGAGATCCCCTGCCCCGTCTGTCACGGGGCGCGGCTCTCGCCCGAAATGCTCGCGGTGACGGTCGGCGGGCTGAATATCGACGAAATCACCCGGCTCTCGGTGTCGGGGATGCTGGATTTCGTCAACCGTCTGGAACTGACCGAGACAGAGGAGAAGATCGCCCGCGAGATCTTGAAGGAGATCCGGGCGCGGCTCGGGTTTCTTAACAGCGTGGGACTGGACTATCTCACGCTCGCGCGCAAGGCGGGCACGCTCTCGGGCGGCGAGGCGCAGCGCATCCGGCTCGCGACCCAGATCGGGTCGGCTTTGGTCGGGGTGCTTTATATCCTCGACGAGCCGAGCATCGGGCTGCATCAGCGGGACAACGGAAAACTGATCGCGACCCTGAAGAAACTGCGCGATATCGGGAACTCGGTGATCGTGGTGGAGCACGACGAGGAAACGATGGAATCCGCCGACTATATCGTGGATATCGGTCCCGGCGCGGGCATCCACGGGGGCGAGGTGGTCGCGACGGGATCGCCCGCCGAGATCGCCGCCTGCACAAAGTCGATCACGGGCGACTACCTGTCCGGGCGCAAGGTCATCCCGGTCCCACGGGAGAGACGTCCGGGGAACGGATCGTTTTTAAAGATCGTCGGGGCGCGGGAAAACAACCTGAAGGATCTCACCGTCTCGATCCCGCTCGGCACCTTTACCGCGGTGACGGGGGTGTCGGGATCGGGAAAATCGACGCTGGTGAATATGATCCTCTACCGGACGCTGGCGCGCGAACTCAACCGCGCGAACGCCTGGCCGGGAAAATGCGACCGCGTCGAGGGGATCGAAAACCTCGACAAGGTGATCGACATCGACCAGAGCCCGATCGGGCGCACCCCGCGGTCAAACCCGGCGACCTACACCGGGCTGTTCGGGGATATCCGCACGCTGTTCACCAAAACCCCCGACGCGAAGTCGCGCGGATACGGACCCGGGCGCTTCAGCTTCAACGTGCGCGGCGGGCGCTGCGAGGCGTGCGAGGGCGACGGCGTGAAGCGGATCGAGATGCACTTCCTGCCCGACGTGTACGTGAAGTGCGACGTGTGCCACGGGATGCGCTACAACCGCGACACGCTGGAAGTGCGGTATAAAGGAAAGAACATCTACGAGGTGCTGGAACTCTCGGTGGAGGAGGCGCTCGCCTTCTTCGACGGGATCCCGATGATCACCCGCAAACTGCAGACGCTCTACGACGTGGGGCTCGGGTATATCAAACTCGGGCAATCCTCGACGACGCTCTCGGGGGGCGAGGCGCAGCGCGTCAAGCTGGCGACCGAACTCTCGAAGCGGGCGACGGGGCGCACCATCTACGTCCTCGACGAGCCGACCACCGGTCTTCACACCGCCGACGTCGCGCAGCTGATCGAGGTATTGCAGCGGCTGGTCGACGCCGGGAACACGGTCCTTGTGATCGAGCACAATCTCGACCTCATCAAGACCGCCGACCACATCATCGATCTCGGTCCCGAGGGCGGCGACGCCGGCGGCACGCTGGTCGCGGAGGGCACGCCCGAGGAGGTCGCGGAGAATCCGAACTCCTATACGGGGCAATATCTCCGCAAAAAACTCGGAATGGAATAAGGCGCCGCAAGCGGCGCCTATCGAAAATCGCGCGGCGTTTTGCCGCGCGATTTTCAATTCACGGAGCCGTCGCAGACGGCGAGAAATCATGACGCGAAGCGTCAATTCATGATGCGAGCCGCGCGAGCATCAATTCATGACGGCGCAAGCCGTCAATTCATCGGAACTCTTCGGCTCCCTCCGGGAGGCAAAGAATGAATTGCGGGCGATGCCCCCGTGATTTGCCTTTGGCATGAATTGCACCTGCGGTGCGTGAATTGCCGCGTTGCGGCGTGAATTGCGGTGCGACGCACCGCGTGAATTGAACGGCAACGCCGTTCATAAAAATCGCGCGGCGTTTTGCCGCGCGATTTTTTTATTCTGCCTTGAAATCGATCATTACGGTCGCGAACAGCGGGAGGGTCAGCGTGAGCGAACCCGCGCCGGGGGCGACGGTGGTCTCAAAGGTCTTTTCGAGGTTGTGGTCGTTATCCAGCGTCCGCACGATCATGCGCATCGGCTTATCGCCGAGCCCGTCCCACGCGACCTTAACCTCTTCGGGGGCGTAGCCCTTGCCGTCGAGGGTGATCTCGTTCCGGTAGTTGGTCAGCATCAAGGCGCCGCGTTTGCCGTCCGCGCTCTTGGCGGCGAGGGCGTAGATCCCCTCTCCCTCGGCGGCGGACTTGACCTCGGTACCAAGTTCGGCAAGATCGGAAAAGGCGAAGATGGAGTAGTAAGTCTTCAGGGGTTCGTGGGTGATCCGATCGAAGATCCCGTTGAAATAACTGTTGTGCCGCACGTCGTAGTACATCAGGTGATCGAGCGCCGTATCCTGGCAGGCGATCATAACGGCGGCGGCGTACGCCGATCCTTTCAGGGAGAGGATCGTGCGGTAGGAATGGATCAGCGAATCTTTCGGCTCCCACCCGAGCAGATAGTTCCACTCGTTCAGGATCAGTTCGCAGTCGGGGTAGCCGCACTCGACCATATAGTCCTTCACGATCGCGATATCGCGGGTGAACTGTTCGGTCGTACTGCCGTAACGGTGGAAGGAGAAGAAGTCCATCGGGGGTTTCTTCTCTTTCAGGTACGGCACGAACGCCTCCCACCACTCGGTCCGCTTGACGTGGGTCAGGGCGGGTCCGCCGACCTTGATCCCGGGGAAGCACTTTTTCAGGTGCCGCACCGCGATATCGAAGAGGTCGATGTATTCGGGGATCGTCCCCGTCCAGCACTGATGACCGAGCAGGTCGGGTTCGTTCCAGATCTCCCAGTACACGATCCCGCGATGGAAGCCGTCCGCCCAGCCCTCGTTTTCGTGCCGGACGATATGTTCGCAGATCCGCGCCCACTTGTGAAAGTCCTTCGGGGGGATCGCTCCGTAATGTTTGATCTCGTGTTCGATCGAGGTACCGAGGCGGTAGAAGATTTTGGTCCCGGTCTTCTCGATCGTGTCGAGATAGGCGTCGGTCAGGGTGAAGTCGTAGGACGCCGGATCGTTCTCGTCGGCGTCAAAGTTCGGAAAGATCTCGTGGACGTCGACGGTGCGCCGCCATTTCAGCGCAGAGTCGTGCAGACGGGCGTAAGGGATCCGCGCCGCGGCGTACGCCTCGTGGCTCCCCATTTCGTGGTCGCCCGACGGACCGTTGTTGACGCTGTTCATATCCTTGATCTTACCGAGCGTCTCGGCAAAATGAACGTTTACGTTTCCCATTCTGTTTCCTCCTGATTGTTTACGGCGAGAAGTGCTTTGTTCGCTCGCCGTTGATTCGATTTTACTCCATCAAAACGGAAAAAGCAACAGAAAGCCAAACAAAAATTATAAAATCGGCACAGTAAACAAAAAAACGTGCAGATTAACCAAAAGGAGAAAACAACAGAAAACAACACGGAATCATGCGGCGCGGAGAGTCCCCCTGCCCCCTTGGCGCGGCGCGAAGGAGACCGGAGGAGTAGGCGCCGCAAGCGGCGCGCGAGAATACGCCGAGGGCGAACGCGCAACCGCGCGTCCGCCCTCGAAGGGAGCCGGGACTGCCGGGATGGGATGAAAGGAGGAAAACCGATCGGGGCAGTCCCGGACGTTTACTTTGAAAGAGGCGAGATGAACCGTCAGTCGGCTTTCGCCTGATAGAACATGGACGCGGGAACGGTCACGCCGTCGGCGACCTCAAGTTCAGCCGCGACGGGGGTCGCGACCTTCTCAACGTTCTGAATGAACGTCTTTCCGCAGGAAACGAACACGTCGCCGTAGACCACGTAGATCGTCGTGCCGTTCTTCGCCTTGGTCGAGTTGATCCGCATCGCGTGGATCCACTCCTCTTCCCTGACGTCGGTGTAGACGATACCGCCCTGTCCGTCGGACGCGGCGGAGAAGAGTTTGTTGTCGAAGGCGTTGTTCTTATCGGTCATCGCGTCGCTGCTCAGAATCGAGACGAGCACGCCGTCGATATAGATGGTGGTGGTGCACTTGTAGGTCGCGCTCGTCGCGCCGGCGGTGGTGTCCGCCTTCAGTGCGTCGGCGTTGGTCACGTCCTCGTGCAGACGGATCTGGACGCGGTGCCAGCCCCATTGCGGCTCGCCCTGATCGGTTCCGTCGCCGCCGTTGTTACCGCCGATGTTCGGGAACTCGTCGATCGAGTCGCCGACCGGTTTGGTCATCTGCGGATACGGGTTGCCCTCCTCGGAGGTTCTCATGGTGCCGTACTCGAAACCGCCCGCGAACTTGCAGTCCGCGTTGGCGTTATCGGCGACGGGCGACCAGTACGCGACGTTGTTGATCTGCTCGGTGCCGTTTTCCTTACCCACGCAGGTGTGGAAATACGGTTTCGCGCTTCCGAGGAAGTTGAGCATCGATTCGTTCCAGAGGACGGAATACTCGATCAAGAGATCGTTGCCCTCGGCGTCGGCGTCGGTCGGATAGAAGCGCTTGTCGCCCTCGAGGGCACGGAGATTCGCCTTCACGGGGTTGTAGGCGTCGCTCGACGCGTCGGTAAAGGAGACGACCGTCGGCTCGTATTTGACCGTTTCGGTCGAGATCGTAGCGCCGCAGTTGGCGCAGATCTTCGCGCGCGTACCGTCTGCGAGAAGAGTCGCCGCCTTCGTCACGGTATCGTTGCCGTCCCAAACGTGTTCGTCGCAGGGAATGGTGTACCAGATCTTTGCGGGAAGGGTCACGCCCTCGGCGACCTCGATGGTCTTCTCGGCGGGGTCATCCACGGGAACGACGTTCTGGACGAACTCGTCGCCGACCGAGACCGAGTAATCCGCGATCGCGAAGTAAACGTCCTTGCCCGTCTGCGCCTGCACCCAGTTGAGACGGAAACCGTAGAGGTATCTGTCGTTGTCGGCGTAAGTAATACCGCCCTCTCCGTCGGACGCAGCCGTAAAGAGTTTGGAGTCCTTACCCTCGCCGCGAGTGTTGTCGCTTCCGGTGAAGGTATAGATGCGAACGCCGTCGATATAGAGGGTAATCGACAGGAAGTATTTTGCCTTCTCGCCCGCCTTGACTTCTGCTTCATTGGTCAGTTCTTGATGGTAACGGATCGCGACGCGGTGCCAGCCGTACTCGGGGTGTTCCGGATCGGATCCGCCGATGTTCGGATAATCGGCGTAGGTACCGCCGCCCGAAAGCATCCCGGCAGGGGTCACGGTGTCGCCGTCCTCGATCGTGCGGATGTTCGGAACGCCCTCAAATCCGCCGGAGAACGGGCAGTCGGACGCGTTGGTTTTTTCCGCGAACGACCACCAGATCAGGTAGCCGCAGTCGCCGCCGCCGTTGGCGTTCCCGATCCGGGCGTCGACGAACGGAGAATTGTCGAACTGCGTACCGGGGATCAGGTTTTTGATCGTCTCGTTCCAAAGGACCGAGTACTCGATCAGAAGATCCTTGCCGTTCGGGGCTTCGTCGGTCGGGTAGAAGTGGGCCCCGTTCAGGACCTCTTCCCGAATGTTGTGTTTGTACCAGAACTGTCCGTCGGAGATGTCGGTCCAATGCTGGATCTCCAACTCAAACGCCAGTTCTTCGACGACGTCCTGATGGCAGAGCGAGCACTCGCCGTGACGGCTGCCCGTCTGATCCAGCAGAGTGGGCTCCTTGGTGACGGTCCAACTCGGAACGGCGTGGGCGTCGGGGTTGATCGGGATCTCTTCTTCTTCGATCGCTACGCCGCACTCTTTACAGAAGAGCACCTTTCTACCGGGCGCGGAGCAGGTCGGCTCAACAGTGACCGTCCACTCGGTATCGGGGGTGTGTTCGTGCGGAGCAGCGGTGACCTCGGGCTCGGTGGCTTCCGGCTGGGTCGCCTCAGGCTGGGTCGCCGTGCCCGTGGTCTCGCCCGTCTTGGTCGCGTCACCCGAAGCGGTGGTCGCAGGGGCGGTGGCCTGGTTGCCCGTCGTCGCGTCGGCGCTCTTCTTTCCGCAGGACGCGAAACAGAAGAGGCACAACACAAAACTCAAAAACAATGCGAGGGTTATTGTGGTTTTTCTCATGGTCTTTTCCTCCTGTTGTTTTACGGCAAAGCCATGTTTTTCTTTGCCGTTGATTTGATTATACACCTAAAATCAATTAAAATCAACAAAAAACAAAGAAATCAAAAATAAAATCAGCACAGTAAACAAAAATAAAATGTGATAATTGTGCAGAGTAGCCAAATCGAAGAAAACGACGTAAACAACACGGAAAACGAGGCGCGGGGCGGAACCTATGCGCGCGGGAGGCGCGCTCGAGATATTGCGCGCCGAACCGCGCAATTCGATATAAGCGCCGAAGAGGACTTCCCTCTTCGGCGCTTTCGATATATGATCCCGTCCCGGGATCATTCGATATGTCGCGCAAGAGCGCGACGAGAAAAGAGACAGTCGCTTTCCCTTTCCTCGTTCTCGCGCGAGCAAAGCGAGCGCATCTCGAATTGCCCGCAAGGGCAAGATATCGAAATTGCCGCGTCGGAACGCGG
>CACZAZ010000030.1 GCA_902779285.1 uncultured Ruminococcus sp. | reverse complement strand
AAAACCACCTCGCCAATTCCGACGCCCTGATCGCCCGTCCGATCGAACGGCTGAACAAGATGAATCCCGGCGCGATCTCGCTCTACGCCGAGCACGGCATCGACCTCTGGAAAGAGCCGCTCCGCGTCGCGGTCTGCGCCCAGCACAACAACGGGGGCGTACGGATCGACGCGAACTGGCAGACCACCGTGCCGGGGCTCTACGTGATCGGCGAGGCGGCGGGCAGTCTCGGCATCTTCCGTCCGGGCGGAACGGCGCTGAACTCCTGTCAGGTCGGCGGGCTCCGCGCGGCGCAGCATATCGTCTACGACAGCAAAGCGAAGGCGTCCGCGAACTTCGACGCGATCGCGAAAAAGGCGGTCAAGGAGACCGACGCCGTGATCGACGCGACCAAGGGAGACCGTTCGACGCTCGATTTGACGCGCGCGCGTTACGCGACGCGGATGAGCGGGAATTTCGCGTTCCTGCGGAGCATTCCCGCAATGAAGGCGGCGCTCCCCGAGATCGAAAAGGACCTGCATTCGTTTGCGGAGAAGAACAAGTGGGCGACCCCCGACGAGATCCCCGCGCTCTTCAAGAACCTCGATATTATCAGGATGTCCCGCGCGATCGCGGCGGCGATCCTCTACACCGCGGAGCGTTTCGGCTCGCGCGGCTCGGGCTTCGTGCTAGACGGCGGGAACTTTATGGATCGGATCCCCCGCCCCGAAAACGAATCGGGCAGAGGGCAGATCGTGACGGTGAAAAAGGACGGCGAAGACCTCAAGATCGACGTCGTGCCGGTCCGTCCGATCCCCGCGGGGCGCGATCTCTGGTTTGAGAAGGTCTGGGGCGCGTACAGAAGAAGGACCGAAAATAAGTAAAGACAACGGGGAGCGTCGGTCGGCGTTCCCCTCTCTTTTACTTGACACAAGCGCCCCGCGTGCGGTATAATCATAGGTAGAAAAAGGCGAAAGGACTCTTGTCTATGATCCGGAAAAAGTGGTTTCTGTACCTGACCGAGTTTTTCTCGGGGATGAGCGTGATGGCGGTCGAACTCGGCGCGTCGCGGCTGCTCGCCCCGTATTTTTCGTCGAGCCAGATCGTCTGGACGCTGATCATCGGGACCATTATGATCGCGATGGCGCTGGGCAACGTGCTGGGCGGACGGCTGGCGGACAAGAACAAGCCCGACCGTCTCTACGTTCTGTTGCTCGTCGACGCGATCTGGATCGGGTTGATCCCTTTCGTCTCGAAATACGTGATCGCGGGGATCAGTTTCCTGTTCGCGCTGTTTATCAAGTCGAACTTCCTGATCTGGGCGTCGCTCGCCTCCTGCCTTCTTCTGTTCGTCGGTCCGTGCCTGATCCTCGGGATGATCACCCCGTCGCTGATCAAGTACGCCGTCCGGAGTCTTGAAAACAACGGGCGGATCGTCGGAGAACTCGAGGCGCTGCAGACCATCGGGAGCATCATCGGCACCTTCATCCCGACCTTCGTGACCATCCCGCTCTTCGGAACGGCCGTCACCTTTATCGTCTTCGCGTCGATTTTGCTGACCCTCGCCCTGATCTACCTGATCGCGGGGCGGCTCTCGCGGCTGCCGCTGACGTCGCTTCTTCTGCTCGTCGTTTTGGCGTTCGTCTTCGCCCCGCGCCTCACCTACTCGTTCACGCGGGAGAATATCGTCTACGAGGACGAATCGGTCTACAACTACCTGCGCGTCGAGGATACCGAGGACGAAACCATCCTCTCGACCAACGTCCTGTTCGGCGTGCAGTCGATCAAGCGCAAGAATGCCGATCTGACCGGGCTGTACTACGACTACGCGCTCGGGGCGAACTACATGGTCAATTCGGCGGAGCCGACCATGCTGATCCTCGGGATGGGGAGCGGCACTTTCGCCCAGCAGACGCAGAAATACACCCCGCAGTTCAAAATCGAGGGGGTGGAGATCGACCGCAAGATCATTGATCTGACCTACGATTATTTCGACCTCGATCCCTCTGTCAAGGTGACCGAGTACGACGGGCGCGCGTACCTTCAAAACGCGGGGATCTACGACGTCATCATGGTCGACGCGTACCAGGATATCACCATCCCGTTCCAGATGTCGACCGTCGAGTTCTTCCGTCTCGTGCAGCGGCATCTCGCCCCCGACGGGGTGATGGTGGTCAACCTGAATATGGTCGCGGACGTCAAGGACAATATCAACGACTATCTGAAGGACACCGTCAACCGGGTGTTCCGCGTGGTCTACGAATGCCCGACCGACGGCACCAACTGCATCCTGTTCGCCTCCGACAACCGCGCCGTGATGTCCGTCTTCGATCGCAAGACCGCGCCGCTCACGGGTCCGATCCGTTCGATGATGGATCGGGTACGGGACCGCACCGCGCTGACCGAGAAAGGCGACCGCATTCTGACCGACGACCGCGCCCCGGTCGAGCTGCTCGGGATGAAGGTGCTGGACGCGATGATCCGGGACGAACTCGACTATTACCGCGAACTGTTCCGCGGCAAGAGTTTCTCCGAGTTGATCGAACTGCTGAACTGACGGAGGATCCGCGCTTGCTGAAAACCATTCTCTTCGACCTGGACGGGACGCTGCTCCCGATGGAGGAACCGCGGTTCCTCTCCGGCTATTTCGGGCTGCTCACCAAAACCATGGAGCCGTACGGATTCGACGGAGGGGACCTCGTCCGCACGCTCTGGCAGGGGGTCGCCGCGATGGTCGCAAACGACGGGAAAAGGACCAACGAAGCGGTGTTCCGCGAGGTCTTCGCCCGCCGCTATCCCGACCGCGACGCCGACGCGGATCTTTTGCGTCTCGAGAACTTCTACCGCACCGAATTCGACCGGGCGCGGGTCTTTTGCGGATACGATCCCGCGGCGGGAGATACCGTCCGAAACCTAAAAAAGAGGGGGTTTTCGCTGATCCTCGCGTCAAACCCCGTCTTTCCCCGCTTCGCGCAGGAGACGCGGCTCAAGTGGGCGGGGGTGGATCCGTCCGCTTTCTCGTTCTACACCTCCTACGAGGTCTTCTCGTTTTCCAAGCCCAATCCCGACTACTACCGCGCGATCCTTTCGGAGAGGAAACTCGATCCCGCCGAGTGCCTGATGGTCGGCAACGACGCGGAGGAGGACGCGTGGGCGGCGAGCGAAGCCGGGATCCCGGTCTTTTTGCTGACCGACTGTCTGATCAACCGCAAGGAAAAAGATATCACGCGCTACCCGCGGGGGAGTTTCCCCGAACTTTTGCGCGAGATCGAAAAACGCTCGTAACCTTACCGACTGAAATCCCGCTCGGAAAACCGGGCGGGATTTTTTCGCAAATTTCGCCTGTTTTTCATATCCTGATAACGACGGAATGAAAAAGGAAAGGCAAACGGAAAAACGAATGGTCGAAACGCTCCCGGGGCTTCTGCTCCCGTTTCTCGGCACGTCGCTCGGCGCCGCGTGCGTATTCTTTCTTTCGGGGTCGCTCTCACGCGGGCTCACCCGAGCGCTGACCGGATTCGCCGCGGGGGTGATGGTCGCCGCCTCGGTCTGGAGTCTTCTGCTCCCCGCGATCGAACGGGCGGGATCGTACGGGCGCCTCTCTTTTGTCCCCGCCGCCGTCGGTTTCTGGGGCGGTATTCTGTTTCTGCTCCTGCTCGATCGGGTGATCCCGCGTCTGCACGCCGGGGCGAGCCGCGCAAAGGGACCGCGCAGCCGCCTGACCCGCGTGACCATGACCGTGCTTGCCGTCACGCTCCACAATATCCCGGAGGGGATGGCGGTCGGGGTGGCGTACGCCGGGCTGCTCTCCGGGTCCCCCGAGATCACGGCGGGCGGGGCGTTCGCGCTCGCCGTCGGCATCGCGATCCAGAACTTTCCCGAGGGAGCGATCGTTTCGCTGCCCCTCCGCGCCGCGGGAAAGCCGAAAGGACGCTCGTTTCTCTTTGGGGTGCTGTCGGGCGCGGTCGAGCCGATCTTCGGGTTTTTGACGATCCTTGCGGCGGAGGCGTTCATCCCCGCGATGCCCTACCTGCTCGCCTTCGCTTCGGGCGCGATGATCTGCGTCGTGGTGGAGGAGCTGATCCCCGAAGCGGCGGCGGGCGAACGTGCGGATATCGGGGTGCTTTTCTTCTCGGTCGGGTTTACCCTTATGATGATCCTCGATATATCTCTCTCATAAAAACACCGCCTCTCCAAAACGGAGAGGCGGTGTTTGGAATAAGTTCAGTCGGGGGCGGTCGGAGTGAAGACGATCGTTTTCAGATCATAGAAGTAACGATACCAGACCGGATAGTATTTTGCAAACGTCTCTTCTTCGCCGTTATAGACGTCGCACACGGTCGCCTCGATCCGATCGTCGAAAAACGTCATGGATAGTTCGACCAGATCGTGCCAATAGTAATTCCCGTCCATCACGACCGAATCCCGCAGGTAGACCGTAAAACAGCCGTCGTCGCCGTAGGGAAACAAGAGGACCCTTTTTTCCTTTCCGTTGATTTTGACCGTTCCAACCATGACCTTGGCTTCGCGGGAAAGAAACGCGACGGAAAAAACCGTATCGGCGGTTGCGTACCGCGTTCCGCCGGGATCCTCGATGCTCCCCGCCCTCTCAAAGGTCAGGGTCTTCGGGATCTCGACGCCGTTGACGCTGAACGCCTCTTCTTTCGTTTGCGTGAAAACGAGCGCCCCCGTATCCTCTTGACGGGTGATTGTTCCCCAAACTTCCGCGGTCAGATACTCGTAACGGATCTTTTCCGGGTCAGATTCGGACGCCTTTTTCTCCGCGGTCGCGTAAAAACATATGCCCGCCTCGCGATTGTACAATCCGTAGTCGACGTGAACGCTGTACGTTTGCCCGCCGAGGGTGCAGAAACCGTACATCCGGATCTCCCCGTCAAGGGTATACGCGACCATATCGAGTTCGCGGCAGGTCCACTTTTCGTTCGGGTATTTCAGAAAGAGATTGTCCGGATGCCCGAAGACCGGTCCGCAGCCGCAAAGCAGGGCGAACAGGAAGAACAGGACGAGCACCGAAGAGACGCGCCGTTTCAGCGTTTGCGTTTTCATAAGATCCTCCCGTTTATTCAAAGAATCCGTTCCATACAGGTCTTCTGCACCGTCATCCCGCACTTGCGGTAGAAGGCGAGGGCGGCGTCGTTGCCCTCCCAGACGTTTAAGGTGACGTTGTGGCAGCCGATCTGTTTCGCGTAGTCGAGAACGAAGCGGTAGAGCGCCGTACCGATCCCGCGCCCGCGCGCCGCCTCGTCGACGCAGAGATCGTCGAGATAGAGCGACGTGATCGGGACGAGGTTGCCGTCGGGGCGGAGGTTTTTCAGGATCTTGCAGAACGCGTAGCCGCAGACTTCCCCGTCCGCTTCGCAGACGAAAACGGGGGTCTCGGGATCGGCAAAAACGGCGCGCAGTTCGTCGTCGTTATACTTGCGGGAATCGGTTTTGAACAGGTCGGGGCGGATCGTGTGATGCACCTCGTTTACCTGCCGGAGCAGTTCGCCCACGCGGGGCAGGTCGCGCTCGTTTGCGGGTCGGATGGCGGGGTTTTCGGCGTTCGGCATAGTATTTCTCCTTTTCGGTCTCCTTTTACAGGATATCACAAAATACCCGATTTGTCAATCGAAAGCCCCTCTCCGCGCCTCCCCGTTTCGCGCGACGCGGGGCCGGCGGGCGTGGTATAATCGGGGAAAGGGCAAGGGCGCAGCGCGGCAAAGACGCGAAAAAACGCCGGCGACGTGACGGAACGGGAGAACGGGTATGCAATTCTTCGAGATTTGGTTGATCGGGATCGGTCTTTCTATGGACGCGTTTGCCGTGTCGGTCTGTCGCGGACTTGCGACGCCGAATCCGACCGTGAAACAGTATCTTGCGGTCGCGCTCTGGTTCGGCGGGTTCCAGGCGCTGATGCCGGTGCTCGGCTATCTGCTCGGACTTGAGTTCGGACGGCGTATCGACGGCGTCGATCATATCCTCGCCTGCCTGATCCTCTCGCTGATCGGCTTCAATATGATCCGCGAGGGGCTCTCGCACGCCGCCGGGCAGACGGGATCCGGCGCCGCCAAAACCGCCCCGGTCGAAAAAAGCGGCGCGCTCTCGCTGTTTCTGCTTGCCGTCGCGACCAGTATCGACGCCTTCGCCGTCGGGATCTCGTTCGGGGTGATGGGAAACGTGAAGATCGCGAACGCCGCCGCCCTGATAGGGGTCACCACCGCCCTGCTCTCGTCCGCGGGACTCCGGATCGGCTCTCTTTTCGGCGCGCGATCCAAAAACAAAGCCGAGATCGCCGGCGGCGTCCTGCTGGTCCTGATCGGGGTGAAGATCCTCGTCGAGGGGTTTCTCAAATAACAAACGCGGCGGAGCGATCCGCCGCGTTGCGTTTTGAAAAAAGGTCAGAGCGATTTGAGTTTCTCGATCTTGGCGAGAAGTTCCGGCTTTCTCTGCACGCCGACCGAGCGGTCGGTTTCCTCCCCGTTTTTGAGGAAAACGAGCGTCGGAATACTCATGATCCCGAAGCGGCGGGCGGCGTCGGGCGCCTGATCGACGTCGACGCGGAAGAAAGCGACGCCCTCGGTCTCTTTCTCCACGCTTTCGAGGATCGGGGCAAGCATCTTGCAGGGTCCGCACCAGGTCGCAAAGAAATCGACCACGGCGAGGGGGGCGGCGGCGACCGCCTCTTCAAAGGTTGCGTCGTTCAGTTCGGGCATCGGTTTTTTCCTCCTGTTTTTTCAGTATGGCGGGAACGGGGCGGCGTTATGCGCGACGGCTGCGAAAAACCGTCGCGGCGATTCACATATTCTTCAGGGCGCGTTCGATCTCGACGATCCGATCGCGGGCGGCTTTACGCAGCGCGCGCGCCTTAGACGAGACCAGAAGCCGCACGCCCGCGTTATTGCGCAGCGTCTCGTTCTGGTTCTGCAGTTCTCTCAGCAACGCTTCGCGCTCGATGTCGCGGCGGCGCTCGGCGTCCTCTTTCTCGCGGCGCTCGATCTCGTAGTCCGCGATCCGCGCTTCGTCGTTCGACGCGTCCTGCGAGGGAGCGGCGCCCGCCGTCTGCCCGCCTGCGGCTCGGATGGCTGCGAGACGGTCGCGATCGGCGGTCGAACGGTTCAGAACGTCGTGGGTGACGACGTCAAGATCGGTGTGCGAGAAGGCGGTCGCGACGTGCGACGGGACGTAAACGGTCTTCAAAGCGGTGCAGGACAGAACGGCGAACTTGCCGATCTCCTCGATCGTATCGGGGATGGTCAGCGTTTCGATCGCGGTGCGGTAGAAGGCGCTCTTGCCGATCTTCACCACGCCGTTTCCGAGCGTCAGAACGTTCAGGTCAATGCAGCGGGAGAACGCCTCGTCGCCGATCACCTGCACGGTATCGGGCAGAACGACCGATCTCAGCCCCCGGCAATCGTAGAAGGCGCGGTCGCCGATCGCCGTCACGGGAAGATCGCGGAACTCGGCGGGGACCTCGACGTCGGTGAGCGCCCCGCGGATGAAGGTGCGGACGGTGAAACTGCGCCCGTCGGCGTTCTCGACCATATCGAAGTGGGCGTTCTTCAGTTCTTCTTCTTTCTTGTCCTCGGAGATCTCGGTCACCGAGAAGACGCGGACCGCCATCGGGACCGACTCGAATCCCCTCTCGGTCTTCTCAAACCGGCTCGGACGCATCGTGGGAACGAGGGCGGTCGGTGCGAGAACGACCGAAAGGTTCCGGTTGTCGTCGAAGGCGTTCGGCGCGACGTCGACCACCCCTTCGGGCAGGATCAGCGAGACCAGACGGCAGCGGTCGAAGGCGTGTTCTCCGATCGTGCGGAGCCCGGACCCGAACTTGACCTCCGCGACCGTTCCGGCGGCGAAGGCGTACGCCTCGATCGTCGACACCGAATCGGGGATGGTCACCGAGATCGGACCGTTCACGTAGCGGAACGCGGAATCGCCGATCTCCTCAAGCATTTCGGGCAGGATGATATCGTTCACGGCGTAGCCGTCGGCGTAGGCGTAGGGTCCGACGCGCTTGACCGGCAGACCGCGGTAACTCGCGGGGACCGAGATCGAATCCGCGACCGGGAATCCGAGCAGGACCTCGTAGCCCGATCCGTCGCGGAGTTTGCGGTAGACCTCGTTGGTACCTGCCTCACGCGGGACGGTGACAAGCTCGATCTCGCCGCCGGGAAGACGGCTTTCGAGCGTTTTTTTCAGAGCCGAGCGTCCCTCGTGCATAAAGACCTTGCGCAGATTCTCGCATCCGCGAACGATCCCGCCGTAGCCGACCGAGAAGCAGGTGACCGGGACGGTCAGCGTCTCGAGCGCGGGCAGATGGTCGAAAGCGAACGAGTCGATCCGCTCGACGCCCGGCATCTCGATCGCCGCCAGATGCGGGCAGTCGTGGAACGAGCAGGAGTGGAGCCGGGTCACGGTGTCGGGCAGAACAACGGTCTCGAGCTGCGACAGCCCGCGGAACGCGTTGGTGCCGACCGCGATCACGGGTTTCCCGCGATACTCGTCGGGGATCTTCACGGTCTTGGCGTCGAGGATGCAGGCGCCGAGCCGATAGGCGTCCTCGTCGGTGAGATAGTCGAAACGCAGACGGCAGGACGCGAACAGGTCGCCCTCCTCGCCGGGTTTTCTGACGTGGGTCGCGTACTTGCACTCGCGGAACGCTTCGGAGAGGTGTTCCGGGATCGAGATCATAAAGTCGCTGCGCATCGTGACGAACAGGTTCTGTCCCACTCCCTCGACCGAATCGGGGATCAGGATGTCGGGCAGCGAACGGCAGTTGTAGAACGCGAAATCACCGATATATTTCAGCGACTCGGGCAGCGAAATGGTCGAAAGCGACAGGTCGCCGTAAAAGGCGCCGGCACCGATCGAGGTCACGCGGTTGCCCATCCGGACCATCTCGATCCGATCGCATCCGCGGAAGGCGTTCATACCGATCAACTCGACCGAATCGGGCAGGATGACCGTCTTGACGCGCTCCATCTCGTCCGCCGGGAAACTGCAGCAGACGTTGCGGACCCCGTCCGGGATACGCAGAACGCCGTTGTCGTCGGGATGCGGATGCACCCGGAGCAGAAGCCCCTCGCCCTCGACCGTCATCTCCTTGCCGTCGTCCATACCCCAGTCGGTGTAGATGAAGGCGTCGGGCTCGACGTATTCGAGCGTGTCGGGGAAAACGACCTTGCGGATGCGCGGCGAATCGCGGAACACGCAACGGATGGCTTTCAGTTTTTTCGGGAGGATCAGCCGCTCGATCTGCAGAACGGCGACGTTGTTGATGCTGCGGAAGGCGCTGGGTCCGATCTCGGTCACGGGAAGCCCGTTGCAGACCGAGGGGACCGTGACGGTGCGGCTCGCGCCCATATAGTAGGTCAGACTGTAGCCCTTGCCGTCGGAGGTCAACTCGAACTCGAAATCGCCAACGTGCGCGTAGCGCATATCGTCGCCGTAGATCGAGGATTCGGCGTAGGGCGTTTGCTCGTCGCTCTCCTCGTCGAGCGAGGGGATGGTGCCGTCCTCGCGGACGACCGGTTCGGCGGCGGCGGGGGCAGCGGCGGCGGGGGTCTCTTCCTCCGAGGTCTCTTCTTCGACGGTCTCGGCGGGAGTCTCCTCCGCGGCAGGCTCTTCTGCGGTCTCGACCGGAGTATCCTCCGCGGCGGGCTCTTCGGCGGTCTCGACCGGAGTTTCCTCCGCGGCAGGCTCTTCGGCGGGCGTTTCTTCCGCGACCGTTTCTTCCGCGACCGTTTCTTCCGCGACGGGCTCTTCGGCAGGCGTTTCTTCCGCGACCGTTTCTTTCACGACCGTTTCTTCAACAGCGGTCTCTACGACCGTCTCGGCGGGCTTCTCCGCTTTGGCGGGCGCGGTCTTCTTTTCGGTCGGGACGTCGAAGTCCTCGGTATCGTCCTCGGGACGGATCACCTCGTCGGGCCGTTTCTCGCGCAGAACGCCGGCGTTCTTCAGGATCTGCTTCGCCGTGCGCATCTTCTTGCGGGCGAAGTAGGACAGATCGTCGCGGAAAGCCGCCGCCTGATACAGACAGACGATCCCGTCGGGGAACGCCGCCTTGAGCCGTTCGATCAGATCCTCGTAGGTCCCGTGCGAATCGGTCTTCTGTTTCAGGGCGTTGATATAGGTGAATCCGAAATCCGAGAAGAACTTATCGTTGTCCTCCCCGTATCCGGCAAGCCGCCGGAGTTCGGTCCCCCTCTCCGCCAGTTTCTTGTGATCCCTGTTGAAATGGATCACCACGCGGTCGGGATAACACTCCGCCAGCCGGTCGAAAAACGTGTTCAAACGCTTCGCCAGGGCGGGCGCAAACTCGGTTCCGCTCGCGGGACGCCATTCTGCCATATCGGTCCTCCTTCGGAAGAAACTTCCTCTGTAATACTGGATATATCGTTTCCATTATAATAAACGCGCGCACGAAAGTCAAGAGGGGAGGACGATTTTTCTCCGTATTTTTCTCGTTTTTTTGAAACGACCCCCTCCTTTTGCCGATAATTGGAGGAGAAAACGGGAGGTGCTGAGCTCTTGCTTTTTTCGTTCTTTCGGAGTATAATGGAGAAAAAAAAGGAGGGTGCGGTATGGTTTTCAAAACGGGCGTCCGGCGTGCGGCCGCCTTGGTCGCGGCGATCCTTTTTCTTTTGCCCGCGCTGCTCTCCTCCTGTTCCCTCTCTCCCGCGAAGCGCTACTCGACGATCATCGACGGTCCGTTTGACACCGCGGCGCAGCCGGTGATCTACGCGAAAAAGAAAAGCGACGCCGACCGGTTCTTCGATCTGTTCAAAGAGAAACTGGAAACGTGGGATCGGCTCGCGGATATCTATTACGAATACGACGGGCTGAATAACCTCAGGACGCTGAATCTCTCCGCGGGGATCGCCCCTGTGGAACTCGACCCGCGTCTGCTCGACCTGCTCGAATACGGCCTCGCGGCAAAGGAGACGACCGGGGGTCGGGTCGACCTTCTGCTCGGTCCTGTGACCTCGGTCTGGCACGAATACCGCGCGGCGGCGCTCGACGATCCGGAAAACGCCGAACGCCCGACCGACGAAGAACTCTCGGCGGCTTCCGAGATCGCGAAAAAATCGTCGCTCGTGATCGACAGGAACGCCTCGACCGCGTATCTTCCCGTTCCGGGATCGTCGGTCGACGTCGGCGCGTTCGCGAAGGGCTACGCGACCGAGAGGATCTGTCTTGAACTCGAGGAACTCGGTTATACCGATTTCGCCGCGAACGTCGGCGGCAACCTCCGCGTTTCGGGGTCAGCCGACGGGGAGCCCTGGACCCTCTCGGTGCGCGATCCGAGGGGCGGCGGCACCGTCGGAGAGACGAACGCGCACGAGACGGTCTCGCTTGCGACGAGCGGCTCGTACCAACGCTATTACACCCTCGACGGGGTGCGCTATCACCATATCGTCGACCCCGACACGAACTTCCCCGCCGCCTTCGGCTGGGCGTCTGTCTCGGTTCTGACAAAAGACGCGGGGGTCGCAGACGTTCTCTCGACCGCCCTGTTCCTGCTCGATCGAGAAGCGGGGGTTTCCCTGCTTTCGCGCTTCACATCCCCCGTTTCGGTCCTCTGGATCACCGAGAACGGGGAGAAATACGCCTTCGGGGTATTCGCGGAGGAGATCGAATGAAAAAACCGTTTTCCCGCCGCGAAGCCGTCCTGCTCCTCTCGCTTCTGACGATCGCCGGGGCTCTGTTTCTGCTTCTCTTTCTGCTCCGCGGGGACGGCGGAGGCGAGTGGGACGTCGTGATCCGCTACCGAGGTCAAACCGTGGCGCGTCTGCCGCTGGAGGTTGATACCGAATACGAATTCGAGTGTGAAGAAGGGGTCAACCGGATCGTCGTGCGGGACGGCGCCGTGTTCGTCGAAAGAGCCGATTGCAAGAATCAAGTCTGCGTAAACCACGGAAGGCTCCTGCCCGCGGACGCCGACGTCGATTTCATCTCCTGCGCCCCGCACCGCCTCCTGATCGTGCTTGAAAGGAGGGACAGCGAATGAAACCGTCGGTCTCCCGCCGCGTCGCCGTCTCTGCGGTGCTCTGCGCCCTGTCGCTCCTGTTCTCCTATCTCGAAACCTTTATCCCGACGCCGATCCCGGGGATGAAGATCGGGCTTGCCAACCTGATCACGCTGATCCTTCTCCCCACGCTCGGACTTCCGACCGCCGCCTGCGTGTCGCTGCTCCGGATCTCGCTCTCCGCGCTCCTGTTCGGGTCGCCCGTTTCCTTCGTCTACTCGCTCGCGGGGGGGATCGTCAGTTTCGCCGTGACCGCGCTCGTTCTGAAATTCCGCTTGTTCGGGCTTGCCGGGGCAAGCATCCTCGGCGGCGTCTCTCACAACCTCGCCCAGATCCTCGTCGCGATCTTTCTTCTCGGCACGGCGAAGGTCTTCGTCCTGCTCCCCTGGCTCCTGCTCTCGGGGACGGTCGCGGGGCTTGCCGTCGGGCTGCTCGGCGCGTATCTCTTGCCCCGTCTTCCCCGCTCGTTGTTCCCCGACGCGAAAACGACCGTTCCCCCCGAGTCGTCCGACGCCGCCTCATCCGTCTCCTTTGAAAACCCCTCTGACCAAACGAACGACAAAAAAGACGGATGATCCGCAGTAAGAAAAACGCCTCCCGCATTTCTCTGATGTCCTTAACGGAGAAAGTTAAAATACAAAAAACGCAGATCGATTCTCTGCGGTTTTTGTAGTATAATAGGGGCGTGGGCATTGCCCGATGCATTTGTAATACAAATGCGAAACTGGCGATAAAAGGAGAACGCCAATGCTTGAAAAATCTTGCGGAACAATACCGTACACGATCAAAAACGGAACGATTCATTACTTGCTTGTAAAAGCAAAAGATGATGGGTATTGCGGTTTTCCAAAAGGTCATGTTGAAGCAGATGAGAGCGAGGAAGAAACCGCACTTCGGGAAACATTGGAAGAAACTTCCGTTAACGTACAGATCAACAGAGATTTTCGTTATGAAATATCCTATCAAATGGATAATGGCAATACAAAAACGGTCATATATTTCTTGGCGAATTTTAAAAATCAAACACCGAAACGGAATAATGACTTTGAGGATTTTGAATACTTACTGCTTCCTTTTGACCGCGCTCTTCAAGAAGTAACTTTTGAAAATGCAAGACAGATGCTAAAAAAAGCGAATGATTTTTTGACGGATGCCGCACCCAAAGCCTCCCTTGTGTAAAGGGAGGTGGCACGCGAAGCGTGACGGAGGGATTGTAATGCAGAGAAAACACAATAAAGATATTGTACCAACCGCAAAAATGTTACGAAAGAATATGACAAAAGAAGAAAAACACCTTTGGTATGATTTTCTACGCACCTATCCCGTTCGCTTTTCTCGTCAGAAGGTTCTCGGTAAGTATATCGCGGATTTTTACTGTGCAGAGGCAAAGTTCGTCATAGAGCTTGACGGCTCGGGGCATTATACCGAAGAAGGAAAGCAATATGATGAAGAAAGAACCGCTTTTCTTGAAGAATACGGTTTGACAGTTATCAGAATACCAAATACGAAAATACATAAAAACTTTCGGGGTGTTTGCGAATATATTGATCACCTTGTAGAACAATCCCTCAGTCAGCTTCGCTGACAGCTCCCTTTACACAAGGGAGCCTTTTTCATAGCCGTTTCTTCTGCCTATATAAATAAAGTTCCCACAAAACCATTAGTTGGTCTGTGGGAACTTTTCGTTATGGTGATTTCTCCGATAAGAACATCACGCTTTGTGCGGGAGGCGTTTTTGTTTGGGTTAAAGTTTTTTGACGCGAAGGGCGCGCATAGCGTTCAGGATCGCGATCACGGCAACGCCGACGTCGGCAAACACCGCGAGCCACATACTCGTATTGATCCCGGTCGCGGAGAGGATCAGGATCGCGAGCTTGACCGTCAGGGCGAAAATGATGTTTTGCCGCGCGATCGAAACCGTCCGGCGGGCGATCTTGATCGCTTTGGGGAGCCGGTCGAGTTTATCCGACATAACGACCAGATCCGCCGCCTCGATCGCGGCGTCCGATCCGACCCCGCCCATCGCGACGCCGATATCGGCAAGGGCGATCACCGGCGCGTCGTTGATGCCGTCCCCGACGTAGAGGACGCCGCCTTGCTTTTCCGCGATCAACTCTTCGACAGCCCGGTACTTCCCGTCGGGGAGCAGCGACGCTTTGACGAAGTCGAGCGAGAGCGATTCCGCGACCGGCTCCGCGTTTTCTTTGACGTCGCCGGTCAGCATCCCGATCCGTTTGACCCCGAGCCGCCGCAGGCGTTCAACCGCGTCGCGGCTCTCCTTGCGCTGTGCGTCACCGACCGAGAAGCAGCCGATCCACTCCCCGTCGCGAGCGACGAATACCGAGCCGTCCGCGTGATCGGGCGCCAAAACCCCCTCCTCGTTGAGCAGTTTGCGGGTACCTACGAGGATCCTGCGTCCTCCGACGTCGGCGGCGATCCCCCTCCCTGCGCGTTCCTCGACCGAGGTCGGGGCGGGCGCGTCGGGGGCGAGTTTTCTGATCGCCGCGGCGATCGGGTGGGTGGAATCGTGCTCCGCAGACGCGGCGAGTTTGATCAGTTCGTCCCGGTCGACGCCGTCGGCTGTCTGCAGATCCCGCACCTCGAACTTCCCTTCGGTCAGGGTGCCGGTCTTATCGCAGCAGACGGTTTTCACGTGCGCGAGCGCGTTCATCCGGTTGCCGCCCTTGAAGAGGATGCCCTCCGAGGCGGCGCCCCCGATCCCGCCGAAGAAACTCAAGGGGACCGAGATCACGAGCGCGCAGGGGCAGGACACGACGAGAAAGGTCAGGGCGCGGTGGATCCAATCGTTCCAGCCCGGCGCGTTTCCGCAAGCCAGAAGGATCAGCGGAACGCCCACCCCGATCAGGACCGCAGCCAAAACGACGGCGGGCGTATAGACGCGGGAAAAGCGGGTGATGAAGTTCTCCTGCCTCGATTTGGCTTCGTTCGCCTCCTCGACAAGAGACAAGACCCTTGACGCCGCCGATTCGTCCGCGACCCGATCGACCCGCGCGGTCAGCCGTCCGTTCAGCGAGACCGTGCCGCTCGCAAGAGAGCTGCCCGGGTTGACTTCCACGGGGATCGATTCTCCCGTAAGCGCGGCGGCGTCGATCAGACCGCTGCCGCCGACGACGGTGCAGTCGACCGGAACGCGGTCTCCGGGACGGATCACGACGGTCTCTCCGATCGCAAGGTCGTCGGCGTCGATCTCCTCTTCCGCGCCGTCCGCGAGCCGGATCGCCCGGTCGGGGCGCAGATCCATAAGTCCCCGGATCGATTTGCGCGAGCGG
>CACZAZ010000029.1 GCA_902779285.1 uncultured Ruminococcus sp. | reverse complement strand
CGTCGAGAACGTCGCCGATCACGGAATCCTTGGTAACGGTCATTTGGTTTACCCCCTCTCTTGGTTCGCCACTATTATACCCCGAACGTCCCGGTTTGTCAAGCGCGGACGGGGCGGAGACGAAAAAAGAAAGCGCGGGTCGAACGGGACCGTCAAAAGTCGGCTGCCGTCGGTAAAAAAACGCTTTTCTTCTGTTTTTTCCCTTTACAAGCCCTCTCTTTTGTGTTATACTATATGGAGAAAGTGACGGGAAAGGGGTGACGGAATGGAAAAGAAAGACCGCTTCTTCAACGAGCGGAACGGCGCCGACGCGCTCTCCTGCTTTCTGATTGGCGTCGCCTTTTTCCTCGTGATCCTGTTCCTTATCGCCCGGTGGAACTACCTTACGCTGATCGCTCTGATCCCGATCGGATCCGCGATCTATCGGATCCTCTCGAAGGATCTCGAGAAACGGGAAAAGGAGAACGCGGCGTTCGTCGGCTTTTTCCGCTCGTTTTCGGGAAGGTGCCGTCTGACCCGCGACCGCGTCCGGGATCGGAAGACCCACGTCTATTTCCGCTGCGGCTGCTGCGAACGGTGGATCCGGGTGGAACGCGGACAGGGCGAGGTCGAGGTGACCTGCCCCGGCTGTCACACCATATCGCGGCTGGATACCGGGACGGTCAAGACCAAAGAGGACGAAGCCGAGGAACCCCAAACCGCCCGGCGCGGCTGAAAACGCCGGAACAGAGGATCGCCTATCGCATAACGACGCCGCTTTCGCGTATTCCCCGGCGGATCGCGGAAGCAGAGATAAGAACGGAGGACCCATCCATTGATCATTGCGATCGAAGAAGCAAGAAGTAAACTGATCGCCCTTCGGAAGACCGTCGCCGACCTCGGCGTGGCGTTCCGGATCGACGAACTGAAGGACAAGTCGGAGGAACTCGAGGCGCAGACCCTCGCGGAGAACTTTTGGAACGACGCCGCCGCCAGTTCAAAGGTGCTGCAGCAGATCAAGCAGATGAAGGACAAGATCGAACTGCACGACTCGCTCTCGCGCCGTTTGGAGGACGCGATTGCCCTCTGCGATATGGCGATCGAGGAAAACGACGAGAGCGTGACCGACGAGATCAAAGCGGAACTCGAGTACATCGAGACCGAGACCGAAAAACAGCGGCTCGAGACCCTCTTGACGGGAGAGTACGACAAAAACAACGCCGTTCTCTCGTTCCACCCCGGCGCGGGCGGGACGGAGGCACAGGACTGGGCGATGATGCTCTACCGGATGTATACCCGCTGGGGCGAACGCCACGGCTATACCGTGAAACTGATCGACTGGCTCGACGGGGACGCCGCCGGGATCAAGAGCGCGACCATCACGATCGAGGGCGAGTTCGCCTACGGGTTCTTGAAGAGCGAGAACGGGGTGCATCGGCTGGTGCGCATTTCCCCCTTCGACGCCTCGGGAAGACGGCAGACCTCGTTCGCCTCGGTCGAAGTGATGCCCGAATTCAACGACGACGACGATCAGATCGTCCTCCGCGACGAGGACCTCGAGATCACGGCGCACCGTTCGAGCGGCGCGGGCGGTCAGCACATCAACAAGACCGACTCCGCCATCCGGATCGTGCATATCCCGACCGGGATCGTGGTCGGATGCCAGACCGAGCGCAGCCAGCTCCAGAACAAGGAGACCGCGCTCCGGATGCTGAAATCCAAACTGCTCGAGATCAAGATGCGCGAAAAACTTGCAAGGGTCGAAGATATCCAGGGGAACAAGGCGAACATAGAGTGGGGCTCGCAGATCCGCAGTTACGTGTTCATGCCCTACACGCTCGCGAAAGACACCCGGACCGGGTACGAGGTCGGAGACATCAACGCCGTGATGGACGGCGAGATCGACGGATTTATCGACGCCTATCTGAAACAGAACGCGGACGGCTCCGTCTGACGGAGTCGGATCATAATGATACTGAAAGGAAGGAAACCGAAATGAAGATGACGAAAGACAAAATGAAGGGACTGCTCGCGATCGCGCTCTTCGTGCAGGCGATCTGCATGTTCATCGTATCGCTGACGCAGTTCAGACGCCGGAAAGGTCTCGCCTTTTCGCTGCTCGGCGTGAGCGCGGTCTGCGGCGTGCTCGCCGCCGTGTTCGGGAAGTTCGAGTACACCGATACCGAGTCTGACGAGGACGAGGACGAAGCGGCGCTCACCGAAGGCGAGGACGACGATCTCGAGATCGACCAGGATATGCTCCGCGCCGACCTCGCGCACGGTACCGACGACGAGGACTGATCCCGTTTTAAAAACCGTATAAGGAAGGACGAAACGTATGCAGGAACTGAAGCCCAGACGCGAAATGGATCAAGCGTTTCAATGGGACCTGACCCAGTTGTTCGCTACCCCCGACGCGTGGCGGGAGGCGTACGCCGAGGACGAAAAACTGATCGACGCCCTGCCCCGTCTCGCGGGCACGCTCGGTCAGTCCGCCGTCTCTCTTGAAAGCGCGCTCTCCGAGATCGACCGCGCCGCCGAACTCTGCGAGCGGGTCGGGATCTACGCCTTTCTCTGCAAGGCGGGCGACAACGGCGACCCCGACGCGCAGGATATGGACGACCGGGCGACGCGGCTCTACGTGAAACTCGGATCCGCCGTCGCGTTCGTCGACCCCGAGATCCTCTCGATCGACGAAAAGCGGCTGCTCGGATTTCTTGCCGACCCGGTACTCGCCCCCCACCGCCACTACGTGGAGAACGTCAACCGGCAGCGGGCGCACACGCTTGACGAGAAGGGCGAAACGATGCTCGCCTCTCTCGGAGAGTTCGCCGCCGTTCCCGGCACCGCGTTCGATATGCTGACCAACGTGGATATGGAGTATCCGACGATCAAGGGAGAGGACGGCAAAGAGGTCCGTCTCTCGAACGGGAACTTCTCGGTCTTCCGCGAGAGCCGCGATCGCCGGGTCCGCGAGGACGCGTTCAAGGGCTACTTCGGCACCTATCACAAGTTTATCAACACGACCGCCGCGCTCTACGCGGGGGCGGTCAAGGCGGCGTCGTTCTATTCGGCGTGCCGTCACCACGAGGGGAACTGCGAGGCGGCGCTGTTCGACAACAACGTGCCGGTCTCGGTCTACGATTCGCTGATCGAGGCGGTCCACGACGGGCTGCCCGCGATGCAGGAATATATCGACCTCCGCCGCAAGGCGCTGGGGCTCGACGAGATCGACGTCTTCGACCTCTACGTTCCGATGGTGGACGACGTGGATTTCAAGATGCCCTACGAAAAGGCGAAAACCCTCGTCCGCGAGGCGCTCGCCCCGCTCGGAGAGGACTACTGCCGGGTGCTTGACCGCGCGTTCAACGAGCGTTGGATCGACGTCTACGAGAACAAGGGTAAGGAATCCGGGGCGTTTTCGACGGGGGTTTTCGGCGTTCACCCCTACGTGATGCTGAATTACACCGACACGCTCGACGACGCGTTCACCCTCGCCCACGAACTCGGTCACGCGATGCATTCCTACTATTCCGACGCGACCCAGGACTACGCCAACCACGATTACAGGATCATGGTGGCGGAGGTCGCCTCGACGGTGAACGAGGTCCTCCTGACCAAGCATCTCCTGAAAACCGAGACCGACCCGAAGCGGCGGGCGTATATCCTGAATCACTTTCTCGAAGGGTTCCGCACCACCGTCTTCCGTCAGACCCTGTTCGCGGAGTTCGAGCGCAAAGCGCACAAACTCTACCGCGAGGGGACGCCCCTGACGGCGAAGACCCTCTCCGGGATCTATCTCGATCTGGAATCGCGGTATTACAGCGCGGCGAAGATGCAGGACCTGATCGCGGACGAGTGGTCGTATATCCCGCATTTCTACCGTCCGTTCTACGTCTATCAGTACGCGACCGGATTCTCGAGCGCGGTGGCGATCGCGGACAAGATCCTATCGACCGGGGACGCCTCCGATTACCGCCGTTTCCTCACCCTCGGCGGCAGCGATTATCCGATCGAGGAACTCAAGGTCGCCGGCGTGGATCTCACCTCTCCCGAAACGGTGAAGAACGCCCTCAAAGTCTTCGGCAAAACGGTCGAAGAATTCAAAAAAGCAATTCAAAAATGATCCGAGCGCGGCCCGTGGAGTTCTTCTTCGGGTCGCGTTCGGAGTTTGAAAGAGAGAAAAGACCCATGAAAAAACCGTCCGCCCGCACGGCGTCGCTTCTCATTCTGGCGGCGATGCTGTTTGCGCTCGCCGCGGCGCTTTTGCCGACGGCGGCTCTCGCCGACGAACCCGCCGAGATCGACGCCCTCGGATTCCAGGCGCTCTCGACCGCCGACGTTCTTGACGACGAAACCGATCTGCGATTCGTTTTCAAAATCGGGTCTCTTTCTTACGACGAGGTCGGGATCATCTGCTCGAAAACGGTGCAAGAGCCGACCCGCGACGCCGAAGATTGCTACACTTACCGGGCAAAGAGCGCCTACAGCTCGATCATGGCGGGCGGCGAAAAGATCGACGCCGGCGCCGGACGCTGGTGGATCGCGGTCAAACTCACCTCTATTCCGCACTCCTATTTTGCCGGAACCTTCTATCTCCGCGCGTTCGTTATGGACGGAGGCGGCGTTCGTTACTCCGACGTCAGGACCTTCACGGTCTGTTCCGCGCTCGGACACGAACACGAACTTCCGTGGGACGCCCCCGGGACCGCGACCATGCAGACGCCGGGGACGCTCTCGGGTCATTGCGACGGGTGTGATCTCGACCTTTCGCAGTCGGACGTGAAGCGCGATCCCGTGATCTACGATTCCGAAAACCCGGGCGGACCGTTCAGCGCCTTGCCGGCGTTCCTCGTCGCGAAAAACCTGTCGGAGATACGCGGAGACGGTCACTTTTACCCGACGCAGGAGCACCCCGAGGGGCAGGATCTTTTCTTTGAGTATTCCTTCCTTTGGAATGAGACGCTCGTCAATTGGGACTACTCCGCCGCGCTCGCCGAAATGAAAGTTTTTTCGCTTCGGAATAATGGAACCGACAAGTATAAAGATTTTTATTATCTTTATACGCGCAATAACTACGAGCCGTTCAAGACCTCGAACGACTGTCCGCACGCCGGGCACTTCGATTTTTCGACCTTTTCACCGAACAGCGCCGCGGCGGTGCTCTACGGTCCGAACGCCGGCTATGATACGCCGGTCAAGCGGAGTTCGTCGCCCTACGTCTACGATTCCGAACGGGCGACCGTCGGCGGGTGGCACCGGATCGGCGTGCGCTTTCATCAGGAAGCCGCGAAATCCGGCGGAAACGTCGTCTACTCGGGTTGGTCGGAACTCTATCTCGACGGGGTGATCGTGTGGCGGATCCAAACCGACACGACCCAGCTGAGCAACCTCGGCTTGCTGCTCTTTACGGCGTCGGTCTCGGGCGACGAACTCGTTTATTCCGATAACGACAACGTCTCGGTACAGATGCGCTTCGACTCGGTCACCTACTCTACCGAACCCGTTTATATCGCGGTCGGAGACGTCGCGTGGAGTTGCGGCGACTCGTTCGAAAACGAAGTGCAAAAGGAGCCGCATCCCGCGGCGGCGACGCTGAAGCTCGACGAGGATCTGACGGTCGACGCGCCGTTCTTCTATGCCGAGAACAAGCCCGCGCCCGACCCCGACCGTTCGTTTAAGATCGCGAACTGGAATATCGGGCATTTCAGTTTCGGAAAGAACAAGAATTCGTCGATCTCGGACGGCGCCTACGACGCATCGCTCACGCAGTACCGTACCTATATCGACGACGTGGTCGGCGCCGACCTGCTCTGCCTCAACGAGTACAGCGCATACTTTACTCCCTCGCATCCGGCAAGCGACCTGTTCGGGTCGTACGCCGGCTCGTCCTACGAGGGCGAGCAGCGGCGCTACAGCTGCAACGCGATCTGGTCGAAACTGCCGCTATCGAATATCACCGTACACGAGTTTGCCTGCAACGTGGGCGTGGATATTCAGTACACAAACGCGGTCGAGGCGACCGACTACTACTATATCACGGGCGAACTCGAGATCGGCGGCGAAACCGTCGTCATCGTCGTCGCGCATCTGGCGTACGACGACTATTTGTACGAAGTGGAGCCCTATATCGACACGGTCTGTCAGAACGAGATGCGCGAGTTGATCGAGGTCTTCCGAAACGTCGACCGCGTGCTGATCCTCGGGGACTTCAACGCCTACTCCTACGATTACTTTGATCTGTTCGCGGACGCGGGCTACACGCTCGGGAACCGCAACCGGATTCCGACCTGTACGGGCTCCGCGACGGGGGACCTTCAGTGGTCGGTCGACAACATGGTCGCGAAGGGACTGACGATCCGCGATTTCCGCGGCGAGCCCACCACCCTCTCGGATCACGTCGCCGTGATCGCGACGATCTCTCTTCCGGATTGAGCCGAAGCCGCCCGCCGAACGCGGGCGGCTTCTTTTATATCTTTACAAAAAACGGGACCGCCGTCACGCGGTCCTTTTTTCTTTTCGGGTTCCTCGCTGCGACATTCTTCCCCATCCGGCGGGTGCTACAATAGGAACGGAAAGAAAATATCCGCCGCGAGCGGATGAAAGGAGAACGGTATGGAACAAACGGAAAACAAAACGGCGGGATCCCCGTCGGCTGCGGGGGTGTCGTTTTCGCGGGACGGGACGACGCTCTGCGCCAGGATCACGGGAGAGATCGACCATCACGCGGCGCGGCGGCTGCGGGAGGCGATCGATATGGAGGTCTTTCGCGCGCTGCCGTCGGTGTTGACCCTCGACCTGTCGGGGGTCGGATTTATGGACTCGGCGGGTCTCGGGCTGATCCTCGGACGTCTCAATCTGATGACCGGGAGGCACGGGGTTTTGCGACTTTTCGGGCTGCGTCCCTCCGTCGCGCGCATCCTGTCGCTTGCCGGAGTCGAACGGCTGCCGGGTCTGATCCTCCCCGGACGCGACTCTCCTCTCCCGGTCGGGAGAGGGGAGGGCGAAGTCTGAATCCGCAGAAAGAAAGGAACGAAAGATGAGAACCAAACAAACGATACTGAACCGGCTCGACTGCGTTTTCCCCGCGAAGAGCGTGAACGAGGGCGCCGCCCGCGCGATGGTCGGCGCGTTCCTTCTGCAGATGGACCCGACGCTCGAAGACCTGTCCGACCTGAAATGCGCGACGTCGGAGGCGGTGACCAACGCCGTCGTCCACGGATATCGGCGGAACGGGGACGAAACGGAGGACGGCGAGATCTTTCTGTCTCTTGCGATCCTGCCCGACCGGACCGTGCGCGTGACGGTCAAGGACAAGGGATGCGGGATCGAGGACGTCGCGCGGGCACGCACCCCGCTCTTTACCACCGATCCGGCGGGCGAGCGGAGCGGCATGGGCTTTTCGGTCATGGAGGCGTTTTCCGACCGGCTGACGGTGAAGAGCCGTCCCGGGAAAGGAACGAAAGTTACATTTTATAAAAAGATGAAGTGAGCCGATGGACGCCGACAGGAAGTACGACGACAATCCGCGGCTGCTGGCAGCGGCGCGGGACGGCGACGGGCGGGCGGAAGAAGAACTCGTCAGAGCCAACGCCGGTCTTGTCCGGAGCGTGGCGGCGCGGTTTTCCGACCGGGGATACGACCGGGAGGAACTCTTTGACGTCGGGCAGATCGGTCTGCTCAAAGCCGTCCGCACCTTCGACCCCGCGCGGGGCTGCGCCTTCTCGACCTACGCCGTCCCCCTGATCTTCGGGGAGATCCGGCGATTTCTGCGCGACGACGGTCCGATCAAGGTCTCGCGCGAAAAGAAACGGCTGGCGGCTCTGCTCTCGGCGGAACGCGAGCGGGCGGCGGCAAGCGGACTGGATCTCCGGCTCTCCGAGATCGCGGAAAGGGTCGGCGTCACCCCGGAGGAAGCCGCCGACGCGCTCGACGCCGTCTCCCCCGTCCGTTCGCTCTCGGAATACGCCTACCGCGACGAGGGTCCGACGCTCGGAGAAACAATCGCGGACGAGGGGGAAAACGAACGGGTCTTCGACAAGATCGCGGTCGCCCTCGCCGTCGCGAAACTGCCGGCGCTCCGGAAAAAGATCGTCCTGCTCCGCTACTATCGCGACCTTTCGCAGCAGAAGGTCGCGGATCTGCTCGGGTTGACCCAGGTCAAGGTGTCGCGGGAGGAGAAACGCGCCATTGAATTTCTGCGGGGGGAACTCTCCTGATCTTTTCCCTTTTTCCGAAGGAAAAGAGGGTCGTTTTTTCCCACTCCAGAGAGGCGCGGTCCCCGTTTGTGAATAAAGTGTGAATTCTTGCGAAAACGCTTGATTTTTTCCAAGGGATGATTTACAATAGTACCCGAGAATTGGCACTCGACCTTTTTGAGTGCTAATCCAACCGTTAATATTTCCGAAAGGAACAGGAGGAAAAGACAATGAAACTGATTCCCTTATCCGACCGTGTGGTGGTCAAGGCGATCGAGGCGGAGGAAACGACCAAATCGGGTCTGATCCTGCCGGGCTCGGCGAAAGAGAAGCCGCAGGTGATGGAAGTGATCGCGGTCGGCCCCGGCGGTATGGTCGACGGCAAGGAAGTCCCGATGACGGTGAAACCCGGTCAGAAGGTCATCACGAGCAAATATTCCGGGACCGAAGTGAAGGTCGACGGAGAAGAGTACACCATCGTTCGCGTCGGCGATATTCTCGCGGTCGTGGAATGAGATACGAAACGATTTAAAAACGAAAGAGGGATACGATCATGGCAAAAGACATTCTGTACGGGATCGAAGCGAGAGACGCCCTGCTGCGCGGCGTCGATAAACTGGCGGACACGGTGAAGATCACCCTCGGCCCGAAGGGTCGGAACGTGGTGCTCGACAAGAAATACGGCTCGCCGCTCATCATCAACGACGGCGTGACCATCGCGAAGGAGATCGAACTGGAGGACGCCGCCGAAAATATGGGCGCCCAGCTCGTCCGCGAGGTCGCAACCAAGACCAACGACGCCGCCGGCGACGGTACGACGACGGCGACCCTGCTGGCGCAGACCCTGATCCGCGAAGGTATGAAGAACGTGACGGCGGGCGCCAACCCGATGGTCCTCCGCAAGGGGATCCAGAAGGCGGTCGACGCGGCTGTCGCGGAACTGAAGAAGAACTCGAAGAAGGTCTCCGGCACCGAGGATATCGCGCGGGTCGGCACCATCTCGGCGGGCGACGCCGTGATCGGTCAGCTGATCGCGGACGCGATGGAGAAGGTGACGTCGGACGGCGTGATCACGGTCGAGGAGTCCAAGAGCGCCGAGACCTACAGCGAAGTGGTCGAGGGTATGCAGTTCGACCGCGGTTATCTCTCCCCCTATATGGCGACCGATACCGACAAGATGGAGGCGGTGCTTGACGACGCCTATATCCTCATCACCGACAAGAAGATCTCGAACATCCAGGATCTGCTTCCTCTGCTCGAGCAGATCGTGCAGGCGGGCAAGAAACTCCTGATCGTGGCGGAGGACGTCGAGGGCGAGGCGCTGACCACCCTGGTACTGAACAAACTGCGCGGCGTCTTCACCTGCGTCGCCGTCAAAGCCCCCGGATTCGGAGACAGACGGAAAGAGATGCTCCGCGACATCGCGATCCTGACCGGCGGCGAAGTCATCACCGACGAACTCGGACTGGATCTGAAAGAGACCACCGTCGCGCAGCTCGGCCGCGCAAGACAGGTCAAGGTCAACAAGGAGAACACCATCATCGTCGACGGCGCGGGCGACTCCGAAGCGATCAAAGCGAGAGTCGGTCAGATCCGGCAGGCGATCGAGACGACCACCTCCGACTTCGACCGCGAAAAACTCCAGGAGCGGCTCGCGAAGCTGGCGGGCGGCGTTGCCGTCATCAAGGTCGGCGCCGCGACCGAGACCGAGATGAAGGAGAAGAAACTCCGCATCGAGGACGCCCTGAACGCGACCAAAGCCGCCGTTGAGGAAGGCATCGTCGCGGGCGGCGGCACCGCGTTCATCAACGTCATTCCCGCCGTCGAGAAACTGATCCCCGACGCCGAGGGCGACGAGAAGACCGGTATCAAACTCGTCATGAAGGCGCTCGAGGCTCCCGTCCGTCAGATCGCGGACAACGCGGGGCTTGACGGCGCGGTCATCCTCGACAGAGTCAAGGCGTCCGGCAAGGTCGGCTTCGGCTTCGACGCCTACAACGAGAAGTACGTCGATATGCTCGAGGTCGGCATCGTCGACCCGACCAAGGTGACCCGTTCCGCTCTGCAGAACGCCGCGTCCATCGCCTCCACCGTTCTGACGACCGAAGCCGTCGTCGCGAACAAGAAGGAAGAGGCGCCCGCAGCCGCTCCCGCCGCCGGCGGGATGGGCGGGATGTACTGATCCCGATCCTGATCCCGATCCTTTTCAAACCGGGGGAGCACGCTCCCCCGGTTTCTTCGTTTGTGCGCCGCTTGAACGTCCCCGCAGCGACGGAGATCCTTGCAACCGCCCCCCTGTTTTTCCACTCTTTCGGGTGGGGAGGAACGCGAAATAATCCCCCTCAAATAAAAGAAAAGTGTTGATTTTTCCCATTCGGTATGATATACTGGTAATAACCATAAATTTCGATGCAACAAATGACCGCGCGACCGAAAACCGCATCGAGGAGGATACATATATGGAGAAATTCTATCAGTTCTTTTCCGACACGTTCCCGCAGTTGTTCGGGTTCGTCGGCAAGGCGATCCCCGCGCTCTCCGACGCGGCGGAGATCGTTAAGTACGTCGTTCTGATCGCTGCTTTGGCGCTCGCCGCCTTCGCCGTCGTCGCGATGGTGATCGGGTGCTTCAAGATCCGGTTCTTCCGCCGGCTCGCCCGCGTTCTGCTGGTCATCGAGACACTGGGTATGATCGGTTTGGTCCTGATCGCCGTGAACACGACCAATACCGGCGACTTCCCCGCAAATATGGTCGCCGCGCTGAAAGCGGGATCCCCCGCCGTGTTCGATCTGATCAAATCCGTCTTCGCCGATTTCGGTGAAAAGACGATCCCGAGTTTCATCATCATTCTCGTCGCGTTCGTCGTGATCTCGCTGCTCCTGCACCTGATCATCGTCCTTTCGCGGATCATCATCAAGCGCGCCAACGCCAAGGCGGACGCCGACGCGGACGCGCCCGAGGAACTCCCCGAGGAGGAGACGGTCGAGACGACGCCCGCCCCTGCCGCCGCTCCCGCCGAAGCTGTCGCCAGCGCCCCCGTCGAGGAACCCATCGTTCCCGCGGACGTTCCCGAACAGGAACTTGAAACGGTGACCGACGCCGACGCCGCGCCCGACGTGACCGAGGAGCCCGCCGCCGAGGAACCCGCCGCGGAGGAGCCCGCCGCAGAGGAAGCGGAAACCGAGACCGAGACCGCGGAAGAAAGCGAACCCGCCGCCGCGCCGATCCCCGATTATCCGAAACTCGAAAAGCCCGTGTTTATGCCGATCCCGTCCGACGTCGCAGACACGACCGACTTCACCGACGCGAAGCGCGACGGTTTCACCCCGAAGCCCGGCGTTTCTTCCGCCGAAGCCGAGAAACTGCTCTCGGACGAAGCCGCGGAGGATCTGACCGCGGTCGTCTACGGAAAGGTCGGAGACAGGGTGGCGGAACTTCCGATCGACGCGCTGAACGAGAACTTCAAGCCCTACTCCTATATCAACGCGAAGATCCTCCGGCAGAAGGGATTGATCCCCGAATCCGCAACCGAGGTCAGGATCACGAGTTACGGCAAGGTCGACAAGCCGCTGATGGTGCAGGCGTCCGCGTTCGGACCCGGCGTCGTCAAGATGATCGTCCTCGCAGGAGGAAGACCGATACAGTTGCAATAAAAAAAGCCTTTCGCCCGCGGGCGAAAGGCTTTTTTTGTGATGTGTTCCGCTGACGCGGAACGTGACGTGCGGCTTCGCCGCGTGACGTTCGCTTACGCGAGTGACGTATGCTTCGCACATTGTGCGCAAGCGCACGATCAATCGACGTCCTTCTGGACATACTATCATAAAGAAACCTCCCCGAAGGGAGGTTTCTTTATGGGAAAAGTTATTGGGGATCGGGGAGCGCCGAGCGGCATTCCTCGCAGAGGATCCTGCCGTCGATATCGTACGCGTCGGTGAAGCGGACGCGCCGTCCGCATTCCTCGCATCGGGTATAGTTCCTGCGGCACTCGGGGCAGACGGTCGAGCCGCGCTCCTCCCCCTTCACGGGGAAGAAACGGGTGAAGCACTCCTCGCATTCGGGCAGATCGTCGTAGCAGTTCTCGCAGAGGATCTTGCCGTCGAGAACGTAGCGGTCCTTATCCGCGATCGGGATGGGCTCGCCGCACATACGGCAGGTGGCGTAATCGGATAAACACGCCGAGCAGAGCCGGGGATGGGGCTCGCCGGGGAGCGAAAAGACGATCTTTCCGCAATCTTCGCACTCGTCCATTTCGGCAACGCAGACCGAGCAGACGGGATGCCCCTCGGCGTCGAAAAGTTCATCTTTCGGAACGATCGCGCCGCAAACGTCGCAGACCCCGTGGGTCTCGCGGCAATCAGAGCAGAGCAAAGCGAGGGCGTTCTCATCGTAGCGGTAGACCTTGTTCCCGCAGAGTTCGCATTCGTCGAGCCGGTCGTAGCAGGACTCGCAGAAGGAGGCGCCGTCGCACTCGTAGAGTTCGGATTCCAGCAGGCGGACGCCGCAGCCCGAACAGACCGGGAGCCGCTCGTAGCAGGTGAAACAAAGCACGTTGCCCGAGACCGTCCGCGCCGAATCGGGCAGGAGCAGACGGCGGCAGACGGCGCAGACGAGATGACCGTGCAGACGGTCCTCCCCGGTCCTCGGCGTCAGCCGATCCGGCGGGATCCCGGGAACGCGGGGGATGAAGGGGGTCTGCGCCGCCTCCGAGAGCCGCTGACAGTCGGGGCAATCGGGACGCGGGCGAAGCCCGCGGCGGACCGCCGCCTCACACGCTTTACAGTACATTCTTCGGCTTGCCCTCCAGATAGTAGGTCGCCTCGGTATCCGCGATCGAAAGCGCGAGCGCGAGCGGGAACATCTCGAACGCGGCGCCGACGTTCCGGGCGTCGTCCTCGGTCGAGAAGCCCATGTGGTAGCGGATGGCGAACGCCTCCTCGCGCGAAAGCCGCATAAAGCCCGAAATGATGTAGACCGATTTCTCCCCGTGTCCGTAGGGGAGTTCGTCCTTGAATTCGTAGTAGGGGACCTGGCGCCAGACGCCGCTCGCGTCCTTCTGGTTGCGGGTGGTCTCCTTATACACGTTCACCTTGCAGAGATCGTGCAGAAGCGCGACCACGGCGAGCGTTTCGTCCGAAACGTCCTCCAGCCCGAGCAGTTTGGTACGCCGCTCGCTCTCGAAATAGGAAACGAGGCAATCGTAGACGTTCAGACTGTGCTGCAAAAGACCGCCCTTCACGTTGTTGTGGAACTTCGTGCTGGCGGGCGCGGTGAAGAAATCCGACGCGGGCGAGTCGAGGTATTCGAGCAGTTTGTCCGCCCCTTCGCGGCGGATATGCGTTTTGTAAAGGTCGATAAACCGTTCTTTATCGGTCATGGCGGCGTCCTTTCGGCAGGCGTTCTTTCTTCTTCTATTATACAACGCAATCCGGCGAATTGCAACCGTTTGGAGAAAAAAGAGCGTGCGACAAGCGCACGCCGGCGCGCGCGATTATATATATTTGAAAAAGATTGACAAATCGGCGCGAAAATGGTAGAATGATTGTGCCACGCAACTGAATATCGTTTTTCTCCGTTGAATGAGGCGCATTTTTACTTTTCGGTAAAAATGCATACTCTTTGTTTTGCGCGTCTTTTGACGGAGTGAAAACAGTTGTGTGGCAGCAATCGGAGTTATGCGTTTTTCGGTGCGTGGCTTCGGCTGCGCACCTTTTTATTTTTTGCGAAAATCGAAATCATTATTCTGAATCGGAGAAAAACAAAATGAGGAAAACCGCCCTGAAAATCGTCGCTCTGCTTCTTCTCGTCCTGTTCGTCGCGCTGGCGCTCGCCGCGTGCGGAGGGGACGACGACAGTCCCGCCGTGCAAACACGACCGACCGTACAGACGACGTCCCACACCCATACCTTCGGCGCATATCAGTACGATTCCACCGAGCATTGGCAGTCGTGCAGCGGATGCGGCGTGATCATCAGAGATTCGCATTTCTTTGGTGAGTGGACCGTCCTGACGCCCGCAACGGCTACCTCCGCCGGCGTGAAATCGCGCACCTGCTCGGTCTGCGGCTATACCGAGACAGAGGCGATCCCCGCCGTTGATTGCACCAATCACCAATACGGCGCATGGACCGTCCTGACGCCCGCGACGGCTACCTCTGCTGGCGTGAAATCTCATTCCTGCTCGGTCTGCGGTCATACCGAAACAGAGGCGATCCCCGCCGTTCAATGCACCAATCACCAATACGGCGCGTGGACCGTCCTGACTCCCGCGACGGTGACCTCCGCCGGTGTGAAATCGCGCACCTGCTCGGTCTGCGGCCATACCGAGACCGAAACGATCCCCGCCGTTCAATGCACCAACCATCAGTACGGCGCGTGGACCACGACGAAACAAGCGACCGCTACCCAGCCGGGAGAAAAACAGCGCACCTGCTCGGTTTGCGGACACATTGAAACCGCGACGATTCCGATAACGACTTATCAGATCACTTTCAATCTGAACGGCGGTTCGTCTCCGTCCGCCGTCGCTTCCAAAACCGTGACCGAACTGAAAGCGTCGGATTTCTTCTTTGACGTCACGAAAACCGGATCCCTCTTCCGCGGATGGTCGTATAACGGGACAAAGGTGTTCGACGAAAACGGGAAAAAGGTTGCGGACGTCACGCTGAAATCCTCCATGACCTTCGTCGCCGTCTGGTCGAACAAAGCGAAACTGACGCTCGAAACGAATTTGCCGGGCGCGGGGAACTTCTCGGGCGGCGGCGAATACGACTTCAACACGAACGTAAACCTGACCGCTCACCCGAACGAAGGGTACGAGTTCGTCGGTTGGATGAAGGGGAGCAACAACCTTTCTGCGCAAGAAGAATACAACTGCAAAATGTGGAGCGAAGACGTCACGCTGATCGCCTTTTTCCAGCCGAAATCGTACAAACTGACGCTCAAGGTCAACAATACCCAGAACGGGCAGGTCAAGATCGGTTCGGGAACGGTATACTACAATCAGCAAACGCTGGACGAACGCTATACTACAAACGTTCAGATCGCCGCTTTTTCCAAGACCGACGTGCGGTTCTTGGGGTGGTTTGACGAAAACGGCATTCTGATCGCGACCAACGCGGTCTACAACTTCGTGATGCCGAACCACGACTATACCCTGACGGCGACGTGGGAGCAAAGCAGTTACAACATTACGTACAACTACAACGGCGGTACGGGATCCAATCAGACCACCTATCAGGTCGCGAACGGATATACCTTGACCGCCCCGACAAAATCGGGCTGCGAGTTCCTCGGCTGGACCGGATCGAACGGTACGACGCCTCAGAAGAACGTGACCATTCAGGCGGGATCGAAGGGCGACAAGGTCTATACGGCGAACTGGAAAGCCGCGACATATACGATCACCTACGATCTTGCGGGCGGGACCAACAACGCCGCCAACCCGAAAAATTATACCGTAGAAAGCGGAACGATCGCCCTGAAAGATCCGAGCCGGACGGGCTACACCTTCAAAGGATGGAAAAAGGACGGCAGCACGGTGACCGCCGTCGATCCGTCGTGGATGGCAAACGTTACGCTGACGGCGTATTCTCTTAACAGCGGGACGGCGAGCAATCCCGCGACCTACACGATTGAGAGCAATTCTTTCACGCTGACGAATCCGACGAAAACGGGTTACACCTTCCTCGGCTGGACCGGATCGAACGGCACGACGCCGCAGAAGAGCGTGACCATCTCGAAGGGAACGACGGGCAACAAGAACTATACCGCGAATTGGCAGCTCGCGACCTACACGATCTCCTACGCCATGAACGGCGGGACGAACAACGAAAACAACCCGACCTCGTATACGGTCAACAGCGAGACGCTTTCGCTCTTTACGCCGACAAAAGAGAATTATGACTTCGTCGAGTGGCGCATCGGATCGACCAAGGTCACCTCGATCGACCCCTCGCAGGCGAAAGATCTGACGGTGACGGCGGTCTGGCAGGCGCACGCCTACACGATCTCGTACACCCTCGGCGGCGGAACGGCAAGTAATCCCGCGACCTACACGGTCGAGAGCAATTCTTTCACGCTGACGAATCCGACGAGAACCGGTTATACCTTCCTCGGTTGGACCGGTTCGAACGGCACGACGCCCGAGAAGAGCGTTTCGATCCCGAGGGGTTCGTCGGGCGATAAGAGTTATACCGCAAACTGGCAGATCGATACCTACACGATCACCTACGCGATGAACGGCGGAACGAACTACGAAAGCAACCCGACCTCCTATACCGTCGAGAGCGGGACGCTCGCGCTCAACACGCCGACACGAGACAACTACGATTTCGTCGAGTGGCGCATTGACTCTACCAAAGTTACTTCGATCGATCCTTCGCAGGCGAAGGATCTGACGCTTACGGCGGTCTGGCAGGCGCACGCCTATACGATCTCCTACGATCTCGACGGCGGGACGGCGAGCAATCCCGCGACCTATACCGTCGAGGACGCCGCCTTCTCGCTCGCCGCTCCGGAACGCGATGGGTATATCTTCCTCGGCTGGACGGGTTGGAACGGCGAGACCCCCGAAACCGCCGTCACGGTGCCGCAGGGTACCTCGGGCGATCTTGCCTTTACCGCAAACTGGCAGATCAACCGGTTCACCCTGACCTTCGTATCGAACGGCGGCAGCGCGGTCGCGCCGATCACGCTGGAGTATAACGCGCCGCTGACCCTGCCGAAATCGAGTTGGGCGGAAAAGTCGATGGTCGGTTGGTTCGACAGCACGCTGACAAACGAATATTCGTTTACCGCGATGCCCGCGGAAGATCTGACGCTTTACGCGAAATGGATCGAATACGGCGTGACGATGACGAGCGACGAAGTGACGATCCTCAGCGTCTCCGACGATCCCGTCGATCCCGCGACCTATCGAGCGACGGCAATTGATACCGACGGCGATCCGGTTTCGGTCACCGTGCAGATCCTCGGCGGCACGCACACGGCGGGCAAAACCGTCACGGTCCGTCTGACCGCCATGGGCAAATACGGTATTTACGACGTCAAAACGATCGGCAATATCAAGGTGTACGGAACACCGACCTTGAATTATAATGAAGAAAAAGATTCGATCAACCTCTCCGACACGCTGAACGCGGAACTGTTCGGAGCAACGGCGACCGATTCGTTTGGCGTTGCGATCCCGGTCTCGGTCAACGTTAAAGAGGCGGAATACGCAGCCGGGGACCTCGTCACGGTCGTTCTGTCCTCCGTCGACGCCGCGGGCAACGAGATCACGGCGGAGATCGAGAACGTCAAGGTTTACGGCGCGCCGATCATCACCCGCAATACCGAAAAGAACGATATGAAGGCGTCCGACGAGATCGCAAACGAACTGTTCGGCGTTTCCGCCGTCGACAGTTTCGGCGTTTCCCTCTCGGTCACGACCGAACTGCAAAGCGGAACGGTCGCCGGCGGGAATACGGTCACGGTCCGGAGCTACGCGACCGACAGCAAGGGCAACGCGGCAGAGATCACCTATTCGATCAAAGTCTACGGTCTGCCCGTGATTTCAAACGCGACGAAGACCGCTTTCAAGGTGGGCGACGCGATCGATCTTGCCGCTCTCGGCATCGTCGCGAAGGACAGCTTCGGCGCGACGCTCTCCGACGTGACGCTGGAACTGACCGACGGAGAACAGACAGCGGGCTCGACGCTGACGTATCTTGTGACCGCGACCGACCGTCTTGGGAACGTGCAGACCAAAACGGTCGAGAATATCCGGATCTACGGTACTCCCGTCATCACGTTCGATACCGAAAAGACGACGATGAACGTCTCCGACGCCGTCAACGCCGCCCTGCTTTCCGCCACGGCGAAGGACAGTCATAACGGCGACCTTGCAACTACCGTTACGCTCGAGAGCGGAAACGTCGCCGGCGGGAATACGATCACGGTCCGGCTCTCCGCGACCGACGCGCTCGGCAATACGGCGGAGGTCGTAACGCAGGGGATCCGGGTCTATTCCGCGGATACGATCACGCTCACCTACAATAGCGCCGCGTCCACGAGGATCAAGAAATCGTCCAGGGGAGAGGAATTCGGCGCCAGCGCGACCGACGCTTTCGGCGAAGCGTGCACGCTCTCGATCGAGGCGGCGGAGGGATCCGTCCTTGCGGGCGGCAATACCGTCGGGCTGTATATCGTCGCAACCGACCCGGTCGGAAACTCGGTGCGCAGCGATCTGATCACCGGTATTCGCGTCTACGATACGCCGACGCTGACCTACGCGCGGGAATATCCGTATATTCAGGACGGCGACAGCCCCTATTCGCTGTTCTCTATGACCGACAGTTTCGGCGCAGAGATCCTCTTCACCGTTACGACCGTCTCCGGTTCGCTCGACGTCAACGAAACCATCGTCTATCGGATCACGGGGACCGACCGGACCGGCAACAGATTCGACGAAACGCGGGAACTGGTCGTTCTTGCCGCCGACGAATCGATCCTGGAACTCTACGACAACGGCGAGTTGGTCGGGACGCTACGGGTGACCCGCGGCAGCGCGTATTCCCTGCCCGCAGACCGCGCCCCTTGGACCGACGGATCCGTCATCCTGACCGACGCGGACGGAAACTCGTTTGTCAACTGGGATAGAGAATCGAACGGTTACATCATCGACTGCTACGCCTATTCAGCCGAATTTGATCCGGCGGGCGGAGAGTATCCGACCGAAAGATGTATATTTGTTGCTTGGAAGGATCTCCCCTTGTCCGAGCCGACCCGCGCAGGGTATGCGTTCGTCGGTTGGTATACCGAATCCGACGAGAAGATCACGAATCTGCAAGGGCACTATACGGACCTGACGCTGACCGCACGGTGGGAGCAACTCCTTGTCGTTGATGGTTCAGGCGCGATCACGGGCGTCACCGATTATTTCAAACAACAGATCACGGAATACGAGATCCCAGACGCCTTTGAAGGGACCGCGATCACGTCGATTGCAGCGAACGCGTTTGCCGACTGTACCCATCTGACCTCGGTCACCATCCCCGACAGCGTCACGAGCATCGGAGACTATGCGTTCTGCAACTGTTCCGGACTGACCTCGGTCGTATGGAACGCCGCCAACTGCACGTCAGCGGGATCAAGTTCTTATTCGATCTTCTCCGGTTGTACCAATCTGACGACCATAACGATCGGCGACAACGTCGAGACCATTCCGGCGTATGCGTTCTACGGTTGCTCCGGGCTGACCTCGGTCACCATCCCCGACAGCGTCACGAGCATCGGAGACTCTGCGTTCTACAACTGCTCCGGGCTGAAATCGGTCACCATCCCGGACAGCGTCACCATCATCGGGAGTTCTGCGTTCTCCGGTTGTTCCGGGCTGACTTCGATCACCATCCCCGACAGCGTCACAAACATCGGATACGGTACGTTCTACGGTTGCACTTCGCTGCAAAGCATCACGATCCCGTTCGTCGGCGGAAGTAGAAAGACCGCGAGCGATACCTACCAGTATCCGTTCGGCTACATTTTCGGGACGAGCAGTTATACCGGAGGAGCGGCGACCACGCAGTACTATCACGGCAGCAGCACGAGTTCCACGACCGGTACCACCTACTATATCCCGTCCTCCCTCAAATCGGTGACGGTCACGGGCGGGGAGATCATCTACGGTGCTTTCTACAACTGCTCCGGGCTGATCTCGGTCACCATTGGAAACGGCGTCACGAGCATCGGAGAACAGGCGTTCAGAAACTGCACCGGGCTGACCTCGGTCACCATCCCCGACAGCGTTACGAGTATCGGAGGCGGTGCGTTCAACGGTTGCACCGGGCTGACCTCGGTCACGATCGGCAACAGCGTCACGAGTATCGGAGGTTCTGCGTTCTACGGTTGCTCCGGGCTGACGTCGGTCACCATCGGGAAGGGCGTCACGAGAATCATGGATTTTGCGTTCGGCGGTTGCACCAGGCTGACGTCGATCGTATGGAACGCCACCAACTGCACGTCGGCGGGATCATATCCCGATAATTATTCCAATAAGGTCTTCCCCGGTTGCTCCAATCTGACCACCGTCACGTTCGGCGACAACGTCAAAACGATCCCGGCGTATGCGTTCTACGGTTTCTCCGGGCTGAAACGAATCAACTACCAAGGCACGATAGACCAATGGAACGCGATCAGCAAAGGATACCATTGGGACCAAAGCACAGGCAGTTACAAAATCTACTGCACAGACGGAGATATCAATAAATGAGAATGCCCCCGCAGCAGCGCAAAATACCCCTTTGAAAATGACCGATCTTTGGATTCATAAATCGTGCGAAAACGCTGGGTGCAAGCAGCGGAACGAACGTAACGGTCACCAACGCTTCGACCAACGCGACAAATCTGAAATCGACCTATACTGGCTACTACTGGTATCGGTAATAAAAGGAGAAGCAACTTTATATGGCAAGA
>CACZAZ010000028.1 GCA_902779285.1 uncultured Ruminococcus sp. | reverse complement strand
TTTCCCATATTTTTCTATTTTCGGGATGAAAAATGCCTTAAAAAGTGCGCGAAAAACGGTTTTGTGCAATTTGCCCAATTCCATTATTCAGTCCTTTTGAGACGCTTTCCGGCAAAGAGTTTCTTCAAAAACGGGATCGACCCGACGTCCTCCCGCTTCACCGAGCCGAACAAAAAGCAGAGCGGAAGATACAGCGCCGCCGAAACGAAAAGCAGAAACAACGTCGAAAAGACGGAGTTTCGATCGGGGATCAGCGCAAGCAGAAGAAAACCGAACGAGAAGGACAGCGCCGCAGGCAGAAGCGGTCGGAACACCTCCCCGACACCGAGACGTTTTTTGCTCCCGACAGACAGAGAGATCAGATCGATCGACGCTGCGACGGCGTAACAAAGGACCGTCCCGATCGCCGCGCCGTAGATCCCGACGCGGGGAACGCCGATCAGATAATACCCCGCCGCGACCTTGACCGCCGATCCGATAAGCATGGCGATCACGGTGATCCACGCCCTTCCCCTTGCCTGCAGGATCGCGGACGAAACGGTCGCCAGCGCAAGAAACACGATCCCCGGGGACAGAACGGCAAGCGTCCCTGCCGCGAGCGCGGCGGAGCCGGGGAGGAAGAACAGCGACAGGATCCGACGTCCGAAAACGCCGAGAGCGATCGCCGCGGGGACCGACGCGACGGCGGCAAACCGGACCGCCGTGCGGCAGCGTTTGTCCGCGTCTTCCCGTTCCCCCCTCGCGAGGTCGCCGGAAACGTACGGCACGACCCCCGTCGCGATCGGAGAGATCAGGATGCCCGGAAGATTGAAGAACGGAACGGCGAGCGTGGTGTAGTTCCCGAACAGAGCCGTCGCACCGTCGACCGACATTCCCGACGCGACCAGGCGTTTCATCACGAACAGAAGGTCGATCAGACCCGTTACGCTCGTGACGAACGCGCTGAAGGTGACGGGAGCCGCGAGACGCAGCAGGCGGCGCGAAACGCCCCCGTTTCTTTCCCGTTTTCTTCCTTTGTATTTAATGGGACGTTTCCCGCGCTCGAAAAGCAGCTCGAAGAAGAGAAAAACGCAGGACGCGGCGCACCCGACCGTCACTCCCCGGATGGCGGCGGCGGCAACGAACGAAAGATCGGATCCCATCGCCAGCGCGCGGCGGGCGAACGCGATCCCGAGCGCCAGTTTCAATACCGCCTCGATCAGTTGGCTGACGGCGGTCGGTCCCATCCGCTTTTTCCCCTGAAAGTAGCCGCGTATCCCGCCGGAAAGCGAACAAAACAGTACGGCGGGCGCGATCGACGCGATCGCGGCGGCGCTCCCCGGATTCCCGATCCGATATGCGATGCGCTCGGCAAAGACCGAAAGCAAAAGGCACCCGGCGACCCCGATGGCGAACAGAAACGAAAGAGAGGTAAACAGGACGCGGCCGGCGCCCGTGCGCCCGTCTCCCTCGGTTGCGAGCGATTCGGACACCAGCATCGAGACCGCGACCGGAAACCCGGTGCATCCGACGAGGAACAGCCAGGAATAGACCGTATAGCCGGTATTGAAATACCCCATCCCGAGGTCTCCGAGCAGCCGCGAGAGCGGGATCTTGAAAAACAGCCCGATCAGTTTGACGGCGAGATTCCCCGCTCCGAGGATCAGAACGCCGCCGAGAAGCGAGCGTGAAACGTCTTTTTCAGACAAAAGAAACGCACCGCCTTCCGGATTGAACTACATCATCCATTATATGCGGTGCGTTTGCGTTTTAACCGAAAAATTCGTGGAACAGCGACCGTTCGGAAAGATACGACGGAGAGATCGGCGGGATGGGCTCGAGCCGACTGATCAGATCCCGCGCCCGTTCGTACCACGGCGATCCCTTTTCGATGGTCGCAAGAAGCGAGATCGCCTCGTCGCGAAGCATATTCAGTTCGTACGCGTGATAGGTCGAGATCTTAAAGTCGCAGGCGTCGGAATACGGGAAAATGTGCTTCTCCTCGTTTGCCCGTACCGTCTCCCAGATCCGGAAGGTGAAATCGGGGTCGGTGTTGCGGAAACGGCAGTCGCGGACGAGCCGGCGTAAAAACCGGATATCGTCGATCGAAAAGACCGTGTCGCCGTACCCCGCGTCCTCCCCGACCCAGAGAAAAACGGATCGGTAGGGGTGCCGGTCGAGAAGCGACGTCACGACGGGATAAATCGCCTGGATCCCCTCGAACAGATAAATGTCCTCCGGGCGGGGATAACCGAGGTCGGTCGTCCCGACGCGTTCCCCCGACTTGAAATCAAATCGCGGGATCAGAAGTCTGCCGCCCGAAAAGATCGCCTCCGCGACCTCCGACAGCGCCTTGAGATCCAGCGTGTCGGGCGAATCGAAATCCAGTTTGCTCCCGTTCTTCGCGGCGCGTTCGATCAACTCGGAACGGCTGAAAAAGAAATCGTCGAGGGAGATCGTGTGGACGCGTCTGCCGCCCCGTTCGAGTTCGGTGTCGAGCCGTTCGGCGGTGGTGGTCTTCCCCGCGCAGCTCGCCCCGGAGACCGTGATCAATTTCAGGTCCCTATCCTCGGCGAGGGTCACAGCGGCTTCTGTGACGCGGAGAAGAAACGCGTGATCCTCTTGTCTTACGAGTTCGCGTTTCTCGTTTTCGTTTTGAAAAGACGTGAAGATGGTTTTCATATCCGTATCCTATGCCCGAATCGTCGGGATTATGACGCGTGATCCGGGTTTCCGTTCTCGAAGAAGCGGAATATCTTTTCGCGGAGCGGCGCTTCGCTCCCGTCCTCAGTCCCTTCGCGGATGCGGTCGGCGTCGCGAAGATACTCGTAGGGGTATTTCGGAGTAAAGAGACGGACGATCCGCGACCTTCCCTCTTTGGGGAGCCGATAGTCGACCAGCTTCGTGACGGCGCCCGCTCCGATCCCGAAGATCGTATGCAGCTCTTCCATCATAAAGATATTATACATTCCCTCGTGTCCCTCCAGCGAGTACCCGACGTTCTCGAGGTTGCCGACCGTGTTCTTCTGGCGGTACATATAGTAGGGCTTATATCCCGCGAACTTCGTTTTCAACTGCGAGTAGGACACGCATTTGACGGCGTCTCCGCCCGAGAGCGAATAGACCTCGCTGTTTTCGCGCAGAATGTCCGCCGCGCGTTTCACGCAGAAGGTATGTACCGTCAGGTTGGTCGGCGCAAGTTCGATCACGCGGTCGATCGCCGCAGAGAAATTGCCGAAGTTGTCGCCCGGCAGCCCCGCGATCAGGTCGACGTTCACGTCGCGGATACCGGACGCCTGCGCGAGCCCGTAAGCTCGGAAGAAATCCGCGACGGTATGCTTCCGCCCGATGGATTCGAGGATCTCGTCGGAGAGGGTCTGCGGATTAACGCTGATCCGGGTCACGCCGTACTCTTTTGCGATCGCGAGTTTTTCCTTCGTGATCGTGTCGGGGCGCCCCGCCTCGAGCGTGAACTCCATCAGGGTCGAGGGGTCGACGTATCGCGTGATCTCACCGAGCAGAAACCGCAATTCCGAAGGATTCAGCGTCGTCGGCGTTCCCCCGCCGATATAGACGGTCGCAACGCGTTTTCCGAGCCCGCGGATGGTCTCGAACATGGCGGCAAGATCCTTCGCCAGCATTTTCAGATAATCCGGGATCAGAGAGAGCAGCCGGGGCGAAGTATAGGAAACGAAGGAACAGTAAGCGCAGCGCGACGGACAGAAAGGGATGGAGATATAGACGCTGCACAGGTTTCTGTCGAGTTTCCGGCAGAGTTTCGCCTCGGTCCCCGCCACGCTGACGGCGAGCGCCGCCTTTTGCGGATTCAAAAAGTACTCGTCGCGCAGGATCTGTCTGGAACGAAGAATGCCGTGCCCGGTGTTTAAAAGTTCCGAGGCGACCTTCGACGGGCGAACTCCGGTCAGGATCCCCCACGGCGGGATATGCCCGAAATACATCTTGCCCGCGCCGAAAACCGCGCGTCCGACGGCGATCTTGTCCACCCGGTCCACGGGGAAATTATCGTCGGGGGTCACGCGCTCTTCCGCCGCGGCCGTCTTGTTTTTGTAGGTGAGTTCCGCTCTCGCCGTCGCCGTTCCGTCCGCGTCTCTTGCACAGGTGACCGAAAGGATCGGGACTTCGGGCGATTCGGGCTGGTTTTCCCCGAACTTGGCTCCGGGGAAAAAGACCAATCCGAGCGTTTGGACGTAATACGGATTGATCCCGTCCTGCAAGCGAAGTATCATGGTTTCGGTTCCTTTCTCAGAACTGCGGAATCCATCACGATCGTGACGGGTCCGTCGGCTGTCGTCCGGATCTGCATATCGGCGCCGAATACCCCCGAGACGGCGGGCGCGCCCGCGGAGCCGAGGTCGGAAATGAAGCGTTGATAGAGCCGTTCCGCCTCCGCCGGAGGCGCGGCGCGGAGAAAATCGGGGCGGTTCCCGTGGCGGTAATTCGCCGCGAGCGTAAAGTTGGAGACGACCATCACCTCCCCGCCGACGTCGGAGAGGGAGAGATTCATTTTCCCGTTTTCGTCCGAAAAGACGCGCAGTTTCGCGATCTTATCGGCAAGCAGTTTCGCGTCGGTCTCGTCGTCGCCGGCAAGCACCCCGAGCAGGACGAAGAAGCCGCGGGAGATCTCAGCGTGAGGCGCACCGTTTGCCGTCAGCTCGGTCTCCTTTACCCGTTGGATCACAGCGATCATCGGTTCATCCTCCGTAGCCGCGGCCGACCGATTCGACGGCGCTGACGGTCTTCAGTTTCGAGACGATCGAATAGAAATGCTCGACGCTGCGGCACCCGACCATCAGGTTGAGGATCGCGGTATCGGCGCCGGGTTTCGACGTGGACGAGACGCTCAGAACGAACACCTTCATATCCGCCAGCGCCTTGGTGATCTCCGCCAGCACGCCCATCTCGTTCCGGACGCGGATCTGGAGATTCGCCTCGTACATTTCGTGATCGCCCGATCCGGTGCCGAGGGCGTTTTCCCACGCGGCGTTGACCCATCTTCCGGAGAACTCCTCTTTGCCCCGGTTCTCGACCACCTTCGGGCAGTCGGTCTTATGGATGGAGATGCCGTAACCGCGGGTCACGAAGCCGATGATATCGTCGCCGGGCAGAGGATTGCAGCACTTCGCGAACTTGACTTCGCAGCCGTATTCCCCGTCGATCACGACGCCGCTGCCGCTTTTCAGGTTATGCGGCTTGCCCGGGGTGACGGGAACGGTCTCTTCCTCGGTTTTTTTCTCCTCGGTCTCGATCTCGGGAACGACGCGGTCGAACTCGTCGCGGAGCCGCGTCGTCAGCCGCGAGATCGAAAGACCGCCGAAGCCGATCGTGTTATACAGATCGTCCGCGCCCTGAATGCCGAGCCGGTGCGAGACGTTCTCGACGATCTGGAGCCGTTCGGCTTCGGTGAAGGGGCGCCCGTAACGGCGCAGTTCCTTGTCGATCTCGGCTTTCCCGAGTTCGATATTCTCGGCTCTCTGTTCTTTTTTGAACCAGGAGCGGATCTTGTTCTTGGCTTCCCCTGTCTTGACGATCTTCAGCCAGTCGCGGCTGGGTCCCTTCGACGCGTTGGAGGTGATGATCTCGACGATCTCGCCGTTCTGCGGGACGCGGTCGATCGGGACGATCATCCCGTTGATCTTGGCGCCCACCATCTTGTTCCCGACCGCCGAATGGATCGCGTAGGCGAAGTCGATGACGGTCGAGCCGAGCGGCAGCGAGATCACGTCGCCTTTCGGCGTGAAAACGAAGGTCTCGTCGTGGAAGATATCGGTCTTGAAACTGCGCATGAACTCGTCGGGGTCGCGGGTGCTGTCGTCCGCCTCCAGCAAACTGGAGATCCAGCGCAGCTTCTCGTCAATATCCTCTTTCGAGGTCTCGCCCGACTTGTATTTCCAATGCGCCGCGATACCGTATTCCGCTACCTGATGCATTTCGTAGGTGCGGATCTGTACCTCGAACGGGATGCCGTCGTGTCCTATGACCGTCGTGTGCAGAGAGCGGTACATATTGGGTTTCGGCGTGGAAATATAATCCTTGAATCGTCCCGGGATGGAGTTGAACATCTCGTGGATCAGTCCGAGGACGGTATAGCATTCCAATTCGGTCTCGACGATGATCCGAAGGGCGTAGAAATCGTAGATCTCGTCCAGACTCTTGTTCTGGTTATACATTTTGCGGTAGATCGAGTAGACCGTCTTGACGCGCCCCTCGAGCGTAAAGCGGATATTGCTCTCGGAGAGCCGCTTCTCGATCATCTGCTTCGCCTTTTCGATCAGGTCCTGACTCTGTCCGTATTTCTGCCGGATCGAGTCGCTGATCTCTTTATAGCCGATCGGATCGAGGTAGGAGAGCGACAGGTTCTCGAGTTCCTGCTTGATCTTCTGCATACCGAGCCGGTGAGCGAGCGGCGCGTAGACGTACATGGTCTCGAGCGCGATATCCCGCTGCCGATCCTCTTTCTTCGCGCCGAGCGTACGCAGATTGTGGAGCCGGTCGCAGAACTTGATGAAAATGACGCGGATATCCTTGGTCATGGCGAGCAGCATCTTCCGGATGTTCTCGATGTGCTGCTCCTCCTTATCCGCGACCGAGACCACGACGATCTTGGTCAGCCCGTCGACGAGCAGAGCGACGTCGTTCCCGAACTTCTGACAGATGATGTTGGTATTGGTCTTATCCGAGCAGTCCTCGACCGTATCGTGCAGCAGCGCGGCGCAGATCGAGTCGGTATCCAGCCCCATCTCCGCGACGATCTCCGCGACGGCGACGGGATGGCTGATATACGGCTCTCCCGAGAGGCGGAACTGCCCCTCGTGAAGATCGGCGGCGTAGGCGTACGCCTCCTTGATCTTTTCGACGTCATACTGCTTCCCGCTCTTTTCGAGGATGGACAGCAGATTGCTGATTCGTTCGTACATATCTTCTCCCGGAAACGCGCCCCGTCAGAGCGAGGCGAGGCGTTTCACTCTCGCAAGGATTTCGGATTTTTCAAGATCGACCTTCCCGTCGGTTTTGCAGAGGTCGATCACGTAGAGGTCTTCCCCCTCGGTTTTCAGCGTGATGAGCCCGGTCTCCTCGAAAACGCGGAGGATCAGACCGAGTTTGAGACGCCCGAAGGGATTCGCGGGATCGAAGGTCAGCCGTGAGATCATCCCGCGCACCGAAAAGAAATGTTCGCCCATCGCGACGGTTTCGCGGATCAGACGGTAGACCGTTGCGAACTCCGCGCGATCGGGGAGCGGGACCGATATCCCGGACGGATCTTTCCCCGAAAGGATATCCGCGAGCGCCCGCCGTTCTCTTTCGGTCTTGTCGGCGGCGTCGGACGTCGCTCTCTTATCTTTGGCGACCAACTGCAGGGTGCGCCGTCCGCCGTACTCGTTGATCCCGAGCGAATAATAGAGGTCAATGGTCTCCCCGACGTAAAGATCGAGGGCGGATTCGGTCGTCCGGTAGAACAGCGCCTCGAACGAGCGGTCTCCCAAGCCCACCAGCAGTTTCGTATGCTTTCCGCCGCCGATCTGCTGGATCTGGCGAACGACCAGCCCGCGGCTGACGAAGTTGGGCGTCGGATTCCCTATCCCGAAGGGCTCCATCTTCTCGATCTGTTCTTCGAGCGACAGGGTAAGATCGTCGGAGGTCAATTCGCAGTCTGCGTCAAGCGTGGGCGCCAGCGCCTCACCCGACAGGCGTTCTCTCGCGTAGGCGTTGATCCGCTCGCAAAACGCCGGAAAATCGCAGCGTTTGATCGAAAGACCGGCGGCGTGATCGTGTCCGCCGAACTTGGTCAGAAGATCGCCGCAGGACGAAAGCGCGTCGAACAGGTTGAACCCCTTGACGCTTCTGCCCGACCCCTTTCCGACGTCATCCGGCGAGGGGTACGGACCTTCCTTCCCCTCAAAGGAAACGAGGATGGACGGAAGACCGAAACGGTCGGTGATCCTTGACGAAACGATCCCGATCACGCCGTGGTGCCAATCGTCCGACTGCAAAACGATCACCGGGTCGTTTTCGAAATCGTGCTCCGCCTCGATGACGGCGAACGCCTCCCGCGTGATCCGGTTCTCCTCGTCCTGCCGTTCCCGGTTCACTTCGCAGAGGATCTCGGCAAGTTCCCGCGCACGCGCCTGCGTGTCCGCGAGGAAAAACTCGACCGCGAGATCCGCCGAACGCAAACGTCCGACGGCGTTGATCCGCGGCGCGAGCGTAAATCCGATATAGGAAGACGTGATCGCCGGTTTCTTCTTGCTTTGCCGATCCTTCCCGTCTCCCTTGGCGCCGAGCGATTCGAGCAGCGCGGCGAGGGCGGGACGGGGACGCCGTTCGATCATCTCGAGCCCGAGTTTGACGATCAGCCGGTTCTCCCCGACGACGGGCATCACGTCCGCTATGGTCCCGATCGCGATCAGATCGGCGTAGGAGACCGCCACCGTGTTGACCGCCGTGATCCTGTCCGCCCCGGTCATCTCTTCTTCCAGAGCGCAGAGCAGTTTGAAGACGACGCCGACCCCCGCGAGTTCCTTGAAGGGATACGGGCAATCGGGTCGTTTCGGATTGACGACTGCGGCGGCGTCCGGTATGGTCTCGCCGCACTTGTGGTGATCGGTGACGACGATATCCACGCCGAGCGTTTTCGCCCGTTCGACCTCTCGGTCCGCCGTGATCCCGGTATCGACCGTCACGATCAGTTTAGTCCCCTCGGCGGCAAGTTGTTCGACCGACGCGTTTGAGACGCCGTATCCCTCGCCGAACCGGCTGGGGATGTAATACGAAACGTCGGCTCCCTTGGAACGGAGATAGAGCAAAAGCGCCGTGACGCTGGTCACGCCGTCGACGTCGTAATCCCCGTAGACCGTGATCTTTTCACGGTCGGAGACCGCCCTTGCGATCCGTTCGGTCGCGCGCTTCATATCCGCGAGGGCGAACGGGTCTCCGAGCATTTCGTTTTCGAGAGTGAAGTACGCTCTCGCGTCTTCCGGCGTACGGCAGCCGCGGTTCCAGAGCAGACGCGAGACGACGGGATGGATCCCGAGCGACTCGGTCAACGCTCTTTTCCCTTCGACGGCTTCGGGCGAAAGATCGTCAAGGATGCGCCACTTCTTCTCCCTTCCGATTTCAAAAGTTGCGGAACTCATATAACCTGTGCGAGCAGATTGCTCTGCCTTCCTTAATAATCGATTGGAACCGCGTCAGAGCGCGGCGTAGCGGGACATCAGGGCGATCGCCGTCCGTGTGCCGTCGGAGGCGGAGGACGTGATCCCGCCGGCGTAACCGGCTCCTTCCCCGCAAGGATAGATATTGTCGAAACCGAGCGCTGCTCTGTCCTCACCGCGCAGGATGCGGACGGGGGAACTGGTCCTGGTCTCGGGTCCCGTCAGGATCGCGTCCTCCGACGCAAACCCGGAGATCCGTTTGTCAAAAGCGCGTATACCCCGCGCGATCCCCTCGACGACAAAGGGCGGGAGATACTTTTCGGGGGAAACGATCCGGACGTCGCCCGAAAGATAGGACGGAACGACCGAACCGACGGGACGGGAAACTCTGCCGGAAAGCAGATCACCCGCTGTGATCGCGGGCGCCGCGTACCGTCCGCCTCCGCAGGCGTAAGCCGCCCGTTCGATCATCTGACGGAACGAGATCGCTCCCTGCGGCGTGGATCCGTAATCGTCGGTAAAAACAGAGACGCAGACAGCGGAATTGGCGTTCTTTCCGTTTCTCGCGTGTAGGGACATCCCGTTGACGACGACGGTCTCCTCCTCGCTCGCGCCGCAGACGACCTCGCCGCCGGGACACATACAGAAGGTGTAGACGCCGCGCGACGACGTGTCGCACGAACAGTTATACTCGGCGTGTCCGAGTGAGGGATGACCGGCGAAAGCGCCGTAGAGCGCCCGGTCGATCACATCCTGCGGATGTTCGATCCGCATCCCGACCGAAAAGGGCTTCGCCTCGACCGAAAAACCGTCCGAAAGAAGACCGAGAAACAGATCCGACGCGCTGTTCCCGACGGCAAGAACCAGGGCGCCGCAGGGGATCTCGCCCCGATCGGTCGCGACCGACTGCGCCGTACCGTTCTTGGTTTTGACGGAGAGAACGCGCGTATGATAACGGAATTCCGTCCCCTTCGATTCGAGATAGGCGATCATATTCGAGAGAACGCCGCGCAGAAGGTCCGTCCCGACGTGGGGACGGGATAACTGCAGGATCTCTTTCGGCGCTCCGAAATCAACGAAGCGGCGAAGCACGAACGAAACGGCGGGATCGTTGATCCGCGTCACGAGTTTTCCGTCGGAGAAGGTCCCGGCTCCCCCGGCGCCGAACTGAACGTTGGTCGAGGGATCGAGAGCGCGGGACGATCGGAAGCCGTCGACCTTTTCGATCCGTTCGGAGAGCGAGCCGCCCCGCTCCAGAACGATCGGGCTGTAGCCGTTTTCCGAGAGCATAAGCGCGGCGAAAAGACCGGCGGGACCGCTCCCGACGATCACGGGACGTTCCGAAAGACGGCGTTCCGGCGCGCCGATTTTGAGCGCTTCCTCTTTGCGGACCGCGATCCGGTTCCGTTTCAGCACGTCGTCCGGCAGCGCGGGAAGTTCCCCCTCGGCAAGGACCGAGAGCGTAAAGCGGATATCGTCCCGCCGCCTTGCGTCGACCGAACGGCGGAAGACCGAATAACGTACGTCACGCCCCGGCATAATACCCGCGGCGCGAAGTCGTTTCTCCGCTTTTGAAAATGCTTCCCCTTCGACAAAGTCGAGGGGAAGCACGATATCGTTGACAAGATAGGTCATAAACCCGCGTTCTCGACCGAATATGCGAATGCTGCTTCCCCGCCTGCGGGAGGATCGTTCTTCTTATCCTGACGGTAATGGACGACGAGCCAGACCGCGAAGGAGATCAGGAGGCAGAGGATCAGGGCGATCACCTGCGACAGGAGGCGGAAACTCCGCTTCTCCTCGGTCTTTTCGGTCTGTTCTCTTTTATCGATACCGGCGTTCCGGTTCTCTTTGTCAGACATCCTCTTCGACCTCCTCGTTTTCGTCTTCGGTCTGTTCGTCAAGCTGGTTCAGCATCGTCTTATAGAGGAACGTTTTCAGGGTCGAAAGCGTCATGTTCCGGGTGATCTTGCGGCGGAAGGCGACCGAGATGATCCCGGTCTCCTCGGATACGACGATGATCACGGCGTCGCTGTTCTCGCTCATACCGATCGCGGCGCGGTGACGCGTACCGAGCGAGGGATCGATATCGCTTCTTCGCGAGAGCTGGAGCAGGCAGCCGGCGGCGCAGATCCTGTGGTCCCGGATAACGACGGCGCCGTCGTGCAGAGGAGATTTGTCGAAAAAGATGTTCCGGATCAGGTAGGGCGAGATCTTCGCGTCAAGTTCGATGCCCGACTGGATCACGTCTTCAAGCGAATCGCTCCGCTGAAAAACGATCAAAGCGCCCGTCTTCAAACGGGAGAGGTCGACCGCCGCCTGGCAGACGGCGTCGATCGATTCGTCGTGAATGACCTGACCGCCCTGCTTGTCTCCGACGATCTTGTTCTTCAGCCCGCGGAAGGAATCGGTCCCCATCCGCCCGAGCATCTCGCGGATCTCGGGGGTAAAGATGACGATCAGAGCGATCACCCCGGTCGCGAACACGGCGCCCAGCACCGTCTTCACGGCGAGAAGATCCAGAACCGAACTCACCCCGTATGCCGCAGCCCAGACCGCGATCCCGATCAGATACCCGGACACGCGCCGCTGACGCAAAAACACGTAGACGAAAAACAGAACGGCGGCAAGGTATACGATATCGAGAATATCAAAGAAATTGATCGAGGAGAGTCGCGTCGGGATATAGTGGAGGAAGTCCTTGAAGCGATCGAGCCCCCCGGAAAGCAAAAACGAAATCCGCATGGAAAACTCCTTCTCAACCGGACGCCGACCGACCGTCTGCGTTACGCCGCGTCCGACAATGCGTTTTTATTGAATAATTATAGCATAAATTTAATTTGATTACAAGGGGTTTCGCAATTTTCCTTTTACTCCCGTCCGATTCGTTCTTGAAATCTCCCGCGATCCCGCAATAAAAACTTGCAAATCCGCTTGACTTTTCTTGATAAATCGGTTATAATAGTCTCAAATGAGACAGATTGGAGGGACAACGGATGAACGGAACAGACTCGGCAAAACAAGCGCGATCCGCGTTTTTCCCCGATCCCTGCTTTCTTTTCGACTCTCTTTCCAAGCGGGAAAGAGAGAACGCGCTTGCGATCCTGTCCCCCGAATTCCCGGTTTTCGAGGCGGGTGAAAAGATCGTTCGCGCGGGAGAATCCGGCGGACGCCTGTTCTTCCTTTTATCGGGTCTGTGCGCGGTTTACCGGACGGGGGGAGAAAAACCCGTTCTGATCAACCGGCTGCGCACCGGCGACACTTTCGGCGCGGCTTCCCTTTTCACAGAGGGTCCGACCCCGACCGAGATCACCGCCGAGACACGGTGCCGGATTGCCGTCGTCAAAGAATCCGAACTCTCCCGCCTCTTTCTCGCGTTCCCGCAAACGGCGACCAACTACATCCGGTTTCTCTCCCGAAAACTCGTCTTTCTCAATCGGCGCGTGCGGGATTTCTCCGCGGCGACCTCCGACGAAAAGACCGCCTGTCTGCTCTTGAACGAATCGGACGAGAACGGCGTCGCGGTCTTAAAGAACGTCACGGCGATCCTCAGGACGATGAACATCTCCCGCGCCTCCTTCTACCGCTCGCTCAATTCGTTTCTGTCCCGCGGTATGATCGCAAAAAACGGTAATCAAATCAAAATCATAAAAAGCAAAGAACTGAAAGGAATCCTGTCATGAAAAAAGCACTCGTCCTCCTCCTCACCCTGGCTCTGCTCCTCGCCTCCCTCGTCTCGTGCGCCAAAAACGAACCGTCGAACACGTCGACGGGAACGACCGCTTCGGCCGAAACCGACGACGCGACCGTCAAGGTCGGGTATCTTTCCGGATCTACGGGACTCGGACTTTCCAAAATGATCGCGGATAATAAAAACAACGCGAAAATGACCTTCACGAAGTACAATTCCCCCGCCGAGATCATGGCGGCGCACGCCAACGGCGACGTCGATCTCGCCGCCCTTCCGACCAACGCTTTCCCGAACTACTCCAAAACCATGACGGGACCCCGCTCGGTCGCGATGCTCGCGGTCAACACCCTCGGCGTCCTGTACCTGCTCTCCGACGACGGAACGACGGTATCCCCCGCCGATCTGTCCTCGCTTTCGGGCAAAACCGTCTACGTCCCCGAACAGGCGCCGAAACTGATCCTTCAGTATCTTCTGACGGCGAACAACGTCGCGAACGTGACCCTTGATATGCAGTACGATCTCGACACGCTGCCCGCCGCGGCACAGACCGACGCAAACGTCCACTATATCCTGTTCCCCGAGCCCAAGGTCACCGTCCTTCTGAACACCGCAGGCAGCAAGACCTATTCCATCGCGCTCGATCTGACCGAGGCGTGGAACGCCGTCGGGGACGAACCGCTGGTACAGGGGTGTATGTTCCTCTCGAAGAAGTTTGCGGAAGATCACCCGACGCTTGTAGCAAAGTTCTTGTCCGACTACGAGGCGTCGATCAACTGGATGAAGGATCCCGCGAATCTCGACGCCGCCGCGCAGTACGCCGTGGACGCCGGGATCTTCCCGAAACTGCCCGTCGCAAAACAGGCGATCCCGCGCTGCAATCTGACCTTTATCTCCGGAAACTCCATGAAAACGACCGTGAACGCATTCCTTACCGCTTTGGGGATCGCTCTCCCCGCGGACGACGCGTATTATGGAGCGAACTGACCGTAACCGGAAATACGCGAAAGCAGCCCTTTTGACGATCCTCTCGCTTTCCTTCTGGATCGGGATCTGGGCGCTTGCGGCGTGGCGCGTCGGCGTTCCCTTCATCCTGCCGACCCCCGCTTCGGTATTCCGCGATCTGTTTTCGCTTTTCGGAACGAAAACGCTTTACGCGGCGCTTCTCCGATCGCTTTTGTCGCTTGTGATCGGATTCGTCTCCGGCGTGTTCCTCGGTCTGCTTTTCGCCGTCCCGTCCGCGCTCTTGAAAATCTTCAATTCCTTCGTTTCTTTATCATCATTGCGTGGGTTTTTCTTATCTATCGTATTCTGCCCGGATTTATCTGCCTTCTTATGGTGACTCCGATCGTCTGGAGCAGTCTGTCGGAGGGGATCCGGTCTCTCGATCCCGCGCTGTATGAAGTCGCGAAGGTCTACCGTTTCGGCTTTTTCAAGACGTTCCGTCTGTATCTTTTTCCGTCATTGTCTCCCTTCCTCTCGTCGGGTCTTTCCACCGCGCTCGGACTCGGTTGGAAGTCTGTCGTGGCGACCGAGATCCTGGTCCGCACGCCCGATTCGCTCGGTTATATGATCTGGGACGCGAAAGCGTGGAACGTCGATACCTCCCGTCTCTTTGCCTGGACGCTCGTCGTCATCCTCGTCAGTATCCTGCTTGACGCGCTGATCTTGCTTCTGTTCGGTCGAAGCGGCGTTCGCGCCGGACTCGAAAGGAGGAAGATCCGTGGCTGAGATCCTGTTTGATTCTCTTTCCTTCTCCTACGGAAAGAAAAAGGTTTTCGACGGTCTTTCGCTCTCGTTCAACGGTCCCGGGCTTTTCCTCGTGACCGGTCCGAGCGGATGCGGCAAGACGACCCTTCTGCGGCTTATCGCGGGGCTTGAGAAGCCGTCCGACGGCGTTCTTTCGATCTCCGATCCCGTCTCGTTCGCCTTTCAGGAATACCGGCTCTTCCCGGGGTTATCCGCCCTGCAAAACGTGACCTGCGTCCGCGACCCGCGATCCAAAGAGGAATCCGCGCAAAACGACGCCGAGGCGTTGGCGCTTTTGATTTCTCTCGGTCTTACGCGGGACGACGCACGGCTGACCCCCGACGCGCTCTCCGGCGGGATGAAACAGCGCGTGTCGCTCGCCCGCGCCCTGTTCTCGCCCCACCCGATCAAACTGCTGGACGAAGTGACGAAGGAACTTGACCGAACGTCGGTCGATCTGGTTCTCTCCGAGATCGAAAGGGTTTCCGCTGATTCCCTGATCCTCTTTTCCACGCATCACCCGGAGGACTGCGACGGTCTCCCGTCGACCCGCATCGAACTCCCGTCTCTCACTTAACAAAACAACGGCGCCCCGTTCGGGACGCCGTTTTCGTTTGGATCGATTCAGTTTTTCGCTTTATCGGACGCGTCGCTATCGCCCGCGGAGAGCGTAAAGACGAACTCGCAGTTCTCGCCCGGCACGCTCTTGACCGAGACGGTTTCGCCCTGCGCTTCGAGGATGGTCTTGACGATATAAAGCCCGAGTCCGACGCCGTTCTTATCCAGCCCGCGGCTCTTGTCGGATTTGTAGAAACGGTCGAACACGTACGGCAGATCGGCTTCGGGGATGCCCTCGCCCTCGTCGAAGACCGAGACCAGGATCTTGCCCTGCTCTCCCCGCTTGATCGAAATGCGGAGGACCCCGCCCTCCCGCGCAAACTTGATCGCGTTTTCGGTAAGGTTGTAGAGGACCTGATAGATCGCGTCCTTGTCCGCCTCCGCCGTGATCGAATCCTCGTCCGCTTCAAACCTGACGTCCAGACGCTTCGCGTTGATCTTCTGCTCAAAGGAGATCAGGATCAGCCGCGCCGTTTCGCAGACGTCGAACGAAACGGATTCAAACTTTCGTTCGCCCGACTCGAGTTTCGAGAGGTCGAGCAGCTCGGACACCAGGCGGGACAGACGGTGGACCTCGCCGGAGATGATGTTCAGATAATAGCCGTGCTTTTCGGGAGGTATGGCGCCCGAATTGATCCCGTCGATAAATCCCGAAATGGTCGTCATCGGGGTCCTCAGATCGTGAGATACGTTGGCGAGGAACATATTCCGCATCTTCTCGGTGTGTTCGAGCGACTCCGCCATGTGGTTGAACGCCTCTCCGAGTTCCGCGATCTCGTCCCTGCCCGTGACCGGGACGCGCATTTTGAAATCGCCCTTCCCGAATCGTTTGACGGCGCTCGTCATACCGCGCAAGGGATCGACCACCCGGTCGGTGATGAAGTAGACGGCGATCATCGCGGCGAGCAGGACCCAAAGAGAGGACATAACGATCGTTTCGGTCATGGCTTTGATCAGCGTCATTTCTTCTTCCGCCGAGGAAAGCAGGAAAACGGCGCCGTCGATCGTCCCGTCCTCCGCGACAAGCGGACGCGCGAAGGTCAGATAACGGCTCTTGACCGCGCCTCCGACGTCGCCCCGATCGTTGTATTCCCCGTTCTCGACCAGCGAGGAAAGGACGCTCTGCGGCACGTTCTCGCCGGTCAGGATCTCGCCGTTACCCGAGATCAGAAGAACGTATCCGGCGCTATCGGTCAGGATGACGGTCTGCGACGTGTCGCGTTCGAGGATCATTTCGATCATATCGTTGATATCCCGTTCGTTTCGCAGGATATAATCCGAAAACGGGAGAGAACCGTCCGAGTTCCCGTAGGTCAGCGACAAAAGACTGACGGTCGTCGAACAGCTCCAGTTCATTTCTTTTCGTTTCAGTTCCGCAGCGTAGTTCCGCACAACGGAACTGATGACCCACGCAAGGATCAGGATGCAGGCAAGGATCAGGATGCAGATAGCGGTCAGGTATTTCGCAAATACGCTTTTGAACATAAGTTATCCCTCCGTCCCTATTATAACTCGCATTGCGGGAAAAGTAAATAATTTATTGAAAAGATTGACGAAAGCGCCGCGTTATGATACAATAACATAGAGATAATATGTGTTTAAAGGAGTTTGACAACTATATGAATAACAGAAAAGTCGTCACCCGATTCGCGCCCAGCCCGACGGGATATATGCACATCGGGAATCTGCGGACCGCGCTCTATTCCTACCTGATCGCGAAGCACAGCGGCGGCACCTTCATCCTCCGGATCGAGGACACCGACCGCGAGCGGCTGGTGGAGGGGGCGACCGACGTCATTATCGACACGCTGAAGATCACGGGGCTCCGCTACGACGAGGGTCCCGGCGTCGGCGGCGCAAACGGTCCCTATATCCAGTCCGAACGCAAAGAGATCTACCTCTCCTACGCCGAAGAACTCGTCAAACGCGGCGCAGCGTACTACTGTTTCTGCTCGAAGGAACGGCTCGAATCCCTCCACGAGGAGGACGGCGTCGGCGGCGGCTACGACCGTCATTGCCGCGATCTCCCCAAAGAGGAGGTCGAAGCCAACCTGAAGGCGGGGATCCCGTACGTCATCCGGCAGAAGATCCCGCTCGAGGGGACCACGACCTACGAGGACGCCGTGTTCGGGACCATTTCGACCGAGAACAAGGAACTGCAGGATCAGATCCTGATGAAAGCAGACGGATACCCCACCTACAACTTCTGCCACGTCGTCGACGACCACCTGATGGGCGTCACCCACGTCGTGCGCGGCAGCGAATATCTGACCTCCACGCCGAAATACGCCCTGCTCTACGACGCGTTCGGCTGGCAGAGACCCGTTTACGTTCATCTGCCGCTTCTGATGGGCAGAGGCGAGGACGGCACGGTTTCCAAACTCTCCAAGCGGCACGGCGCGGTCAGTTTCGCGGATCTTACCGCCGACGGCTATCTCCCCGAGGCGATCGTCAACTACATCGCCCTGCTCGGCTGGTGCCCGAAGAATACCGAAAACGAGTTTTTCACGCTTGAACAACTGACCGAGGCGTTCTCGCTCGACGGGATCAACAAATCCCCGTCGGTCTTCGACTACGAGAAACTGCTCTGGTTCAACGGCGAATACATCCGCAAGCTGACCCCGGAGGAGTTTAAAACGCGGGCGCTCCGCTTCATCTCGGATCCTCCCGCCGGGGACAAGCTCGACCGGATCCTGCCCCTCGTGCAGCCCCGGATCGGGAAACTCTCGGAGATCGACCAAAAGATCGCGTTCTTCTCGGCTCTCCCCGACTACGACTCAGCCGAACTGTTCCAAAATAAGAAAAACAAGATCACGCCCGACGTCGCGCGCGATATGCTCCCCGCGATCGTCTCTCTGCTTTCGTCGCTTTCCGAATGGAACAACGACGCGCTCTACGCCGCGCTGACCGCGTTCGCGGAGGAAAAGGGGATCAAATCCGGCGCCGTTCTGTTCGTTGCCCGTGCCGCGGTCTCCGGTCTCTCGGTCACCCCGGGCGGCGCCACCGAGATCATGGAGATCCTTGGAAAAGACGAAACGCTCGCCCGTCTCGCTACGGCTGAAAAACGCCTCGGATAACGGAGGAAGATATGAAAAAGGATCTTGCCGCGCTGATCGAATCGGTTATGCCCACGCTCTCGAAGGGAAAGAAGAAGATCGCCCTGACCGTTCTCTCCGACTACGACAAGGTCGCCTATATGACGGCGGCGAAGCTGAGCGAAATGGTCGGGGTCTCCGAATCGACGGTCGTCCGATTTGCGATCGAACTCGGTTTCGACGGCTATCCCGAGTTCCAGCACGCCGTGCAGGAACTCGTCCGGGCGAAACTGACCCCGAATCAGCGCATCCGGATCGCGGAGGAACGGCTGGTCGGCGTGAACCCGATCGAGAACGTGATGACCTCCGACGCCGAAAAGATCAAGTACACGATGCACTCGATCGACCGCACCGCTTTTTCCGCCGCCATCGACGCCATCGTGTCCGCCGAGAACGTCTATATCTTCGGCGTCCGTTCTTCGGCTTTTCTCGCCGGTTTCTTCAATTTCAACCTCGGAATGATCCAGGACAACGTCCGCCTCGTTCAGCCGACCAGTTCGAGCGAGGTCTTCGAGCAGATCCTGGAGATCGGAAAACGGGACGTTCTGATCGCGATCAGTTTTCCCCGCTATTCCGCGAAGATCGTGAACGCCGTGAAATACGCGAGATCCCGCAACGCGACCATTATCGCGCTGACCGACAGCGTGCAGTCCCCGCTCGCGGAGCACGCGAACTGTCTTCTGACGGCGCAGAGCGATATGGCGTCCTTCGTCGATTCTCTCGTCGCGCCCCTCAGCATCATCGACGCTCTGCTCGTCGCCGTGACCCAACGGCGCGGGGACGAGGTGCGCGAGCGCTTCGACCGGCTCGAGCGCGTCTGGGACGAATATGACGTCTATGCAAAGAACTGACGCTCCCCGCGTCGTCGTGATCGGCGGGGGCGCAGCGGGACTTCTCGCCGCCGGGACCGCCCGGGAAAACGGCGCCTCCGTCACCGTGATCGAACAGAACGACCGCCCCGGGAAAAAGATCCTGATCACGGGGAAAGGTCGGTGCAACGTCACGAACGACTGTACCCCGTCCGAGTTCATCTCCAACGTGACCAAAAACGAACGGTTCCTCTATTCCGCCGTCAACCGCTTTTCCCCGCGGGATATGCAGGAACTGCTGTCCTCCCTCGGCGTGGAACTGAAAACCGAGCGGGGCAAACGGGTCTTCCCCGCGACGGACAAAAGCGCGGACGTCCTTGCTGCTCTTCTCCGCTATACGTCGGGCTGCACCTTTCTTCACGCCAAAGCGAAGGCGATCGCGCTGGATTCCGGCTCCGCCGTCGGGGTCGTGACCGATCGCGGGACCGTCCCCTGCGACGCCGTGATCCTCGCGACGGGCGGCGCGTCCTATCCCCTGACCGGCTCCGACGGCTCGGGCTACCGGATCGCGCGGGCGGCGGGTCACACCGTCACGCCCCTCGTCCCCTCGCTCGTCCCGCTGGTTTCCCCCTCCCCGCTCTGTAAAGAAATGCAGGGGTTATCGCTCAAAAACGTCTCGCTGACCCTTTACGACGGAAACCGTGAAATTTATCGGGATTTCGGAGAAATGCTGTTCACCCATTTCGGGATGAGCGGACCGATGATCCTCTCGGCGTCCGCGCATCTTAGGAACACCGATTTTCAAAACGTGCGCGTCGAGATCGACCTCAAACCCGCGCTCGACGAACCGACGCTGGAAAGGCGTATCCTCTCGGATTTCGCCAAGTACGCCAACCGCGACGTCCGGAACGGGCTGAACGATCTTCTTCCGCAAAAGATCATCCTTCCGTTCCTCTCGCTCTCGGAGATCGACCCGCGGAAGAAGATCAACGTCCTGACGAAAGCCGAGCGGGGGCGTATGCTCTCTACCCTGAAACGCTTTACCGTCCCCGTATCGGGATTCCGTCCCATCGAGGAGGCGATCGTAACCTCGGGGGGCGTCAGAGTGAAGGAGATCGACCCGAAGACAATGGCGTCCCGCCTTGTGAAGGGGCTTTACTTCGCGGGAGAGATCATCGACGTTGACGCCTACACGGGCGGCTTCAACCTGCAGATCGCGTTTTCGACCGGATTCCTCGCGGGACGTTCCGCTTCGGAATTCCCCTCAAATGACAAATAAAGAAGGTACAAGACAATGTCACATCTCAAGATCGCCGTAGACGGACCCGGAGGCGCCGGAAATAGCAGCGTCTGCAAGGAGGTCGCCCGTCGGCTCAATCTTCTCTATATCGACACGGGCGCGCTCTACCGCACGGTCGGGCTCTACGTGAAACGGAAAGAGATCGATCCCGCAGACCGGGACGCCGTCGTCGCGTCGCTCCCCGATCTCTCGATCGGGGTAAGAGCCGAACAGGGACGGCAGATCATCATTTTGGACGGTGTGGAGATCGGCGACGAGATCAGAACGCAGGAGATCTCGATGTACGCCTCCCGCGTCTCCGCGATCCCCGAGGTCCGGGCGAAACTACTCGGCTATCAGAGGGGTTTTGCGGAGGATTACGACGTGATCCTCGACGGGCGCGACATCGGGACGGTCATCTTCCCCGACGCGGAGGTCAAGATCTTTCTGACCGCGTCCCCCGAGGCGAGAGCCCGCCGCCGCTATCTCGAACTGAAGGCGAAAGGGGTCGACGTCACCGAGGAATCGGTCCTCGCAGAAATGAACGAACGCGACCACGCCGACTCGACGAGGGAGAGCGCTCCGCTCGCGGCGGCGCCCGACGCCGTGACGGTCGACACGTCCGACCTTGATTTCGAGGGGTCGGTCGACGCCGTGATCTCGCTGATCAAGGCGCGCCGCTACGCTTTGTCCCCCGAAAAAGCGAAAAAAGTAAAGAAACAGAAACGCTCCTACCGTTTCTTCTATTACACGCTCGGCTGGATCGTCCGCTTCTTCCACCGCATCAAGGTAACGGGGCGCGAGAACATCCCGCATACGGGCGGTGGGATCCTCTGCGCCAATCATATCGCCATCCTCGACATTTTCTCGATCGGCGCCAGCGTTCCCCGTCCGATCAATTTCCTTGCGAAACGCGAACTGTTCAAGATCCCCGTTCTTTCGTTTCTGATCCGCTCCGCCGGAGCGATCCCGCTGGAGAGGAAGAAGACCGATCTCGGCGCGATCCGCCGCTCGACCGAACTGGCGGCGAACGGCAACCTGGTCGCCATCTTCCCGCAGGGACACCGCCAGCCGGGGAAAAATCCGGCAGACACCGAGTATAAATCGGGCGCGGCGCTGGTCGCCTACCGTTCCGGGGTCCCGATCATCCCGATCTGTATCAAGATGAAGGGTCAGAAATACCGGATCTTCCGCCGGACCGAGATCATTATCGGAAAGCCGCTCACGCAGGAGGAACTCGGATTAGTGAACGGCGGCTCCGCCGAATACCGCGACGCCGCCGCCAAAGTGTTTAACGAGATCTGCCGTCTCGGGAACTTCGAGAGAACGCTCCCCGCCGCGGCGGACGAACAAAGCAACGGCTGATGGTCACGCTGGCAAAGAACGCGGGCTTCTGTTTCGGGGTCAAACGCGCCGCCGAGATGACCGAACGCCTGCTCTCCGAGCCGGGGCTTCGCATCTTTACGCTCGGAGACCTGATCCACAACCGCACCTATCTCGCCTCCCTTGCCGAGAGGGGCGTCAAGTCGGTCGGATTCGACCGGGCGGAGGAGATCGCGCGCTCGACCGAAACGGAGGGTCCCGCCGCGCTGGTCATCCGCGCCCACGGCGTCCCGCGGGAGGAAAGCGAACGGCTGACCGAACTTTCGGAACAGTATCCCGGTTTCCGCGTCTTCGATATGACCTGCCCCAACGTCAAGCGGATCCACAAGATCGCCGCCGAGAACACCGGGGACGACACGGTCTTTTTCCTCTACGGCTCCCCCGATCATCCCGAGCCCGTCGGGATCATGTCCTACGCGAAGGGAGAAAAGGCGATCTTCACGGACGAGGACGAATTGAAGGAACTGTTGAAACGCACCGACGTCACGGGAAAGCGGCTGGTTTTTGCGAGTCAGACGACCCAAAACCTGCTTCTGTGGAAAAAAACTCAAAAAATAATTCAAAAACTATATACAAACTCGATTTTTTTTGATACAATATGTAGTGTTACGGAAAATCGGCAAACGGAAGCCATCGCGCTGGCGGAGACATCCGATCGTATGATCGTGATCGGCAGCCGCGAGAGTTCCAACACGCGGCATCTGTTTGATCTTTGCAGCAAGAGATGTCCCGAAACGTATCTGATCGAATCGGTGGATCAGTTACCGGACTTCCCGCGCGGATCCGGTTACCGTACATCAATCACCGCCGGCGCTTCCACACCGGGCGGGATCATTACGGAGGTATTTCAAGCCATGGAAGAAAAACTCGAACTTGAGAACTTCGAGGAAATGCTGAACGACTCTCTCAAAACATTACATACAGGAGAAACTGTGACCGGTATCGTGACGGCGATCGACGCCAACGGTATCTACCTTGACCTCGGGATCAAGCAGACCGGATTCATCGCCGCCGACCAGTTGTCGGTCGAGACCGATAAAGTCAATCCTGCTGAAATGTTCAAGATCGGAGACGAGGTCAAAGCGTTCGTCATCCGCGTCAACGACGGCGAAGGAATGGTCACTCTTTCCAAGAAGCGCGTCGACGCCGACAAGAGCTGGATCACGATCGAAGAGGCGTACAACAACGGCACGATCCTTGAAGGAAAAGTCACCGAAATCGTCAAGGGCGGTCTCGTGATCGCGATCGACAAGCACTCGATCTTCGTCCCCGCGAGCCACAGCGGTATTCCGAAGGACGGGGATCTGAACGTCCTTCTCGGAACGACCCAGCGTTTCAAACTGATCGAACTCGACGACACGAGAAAACGGGCTCTCGGCTCGATCCGGATCGTCAAGCGCGCGGAAAGGGCGGAAGCCGAAGCAGCGCTCTGGTCCACGCTCGAGGTCGGACAGCGCTTCAAAGGAACGGTCAAGAACCTGACCTCCTACGGCGCTTTCGTCGACATCGGCGGCATCGACGGTATGGTCCACAACTCCGAACTGTCCTGGAAGCGGATCAAGCATCCGTCGCAGGTCGTGTCGGTCGGACAGGAGATCGAGGTCTACATCAAGGAACTCGATCCCGAAAAGAAGCGGATCTCCCTCGGCTACAAGACCGAGGATATGGACGTCTTCTCCGTTTTCGCCGCCAACCACAACGAGGGCGACGTCGTTTCCGCGAAGATCGTCTCGATCATGCCCTTCGGCGCGTTTGCCGAGGTCGCGGACGGCGTCGACGGTCTGATCCACATCTCCCGGCTCTCGCGTGAAAAGGTCGCGAAGCCCGAGGACGTCGTTTCGATCGGACAGGTCGTTGACGTGAAGATCACCGAGATCGACCGCGAGAACCGGAAACTCGGTCTCTCGATCCGCGCGATCGAAGAGGAAAAGGCGCGCGCCGAAGAGGCGGTCGCCCGCGAAGCCGAGAAAGCCGAGCGTCAAGCGAAAGAGAAAGCCGAGGCGGAAGAAGCGGCGGCTGAACGCGCCGAGATGGAGAAATACATCACCGGCGTTATCGACTGATCCTACACCGATAAATTTGACCGCGGGGACTTCCCCGCGGTCTTTTTTGTTCCTTACAGGTATATCATTGGGCGTTTGTTCCGGAGTCTGTAAAACAACGGATCCCGCCTTTTCCGCCGCCTCTTTCGCCAGCAGCCGCGGTTCGTACTCGTTTTTCCGCGGATCGCGGCGAGAAGACCCCGACCGAGCGAGTAGTCGGTCGCGGCGATCTTCTTCAGAAGGGTCATATTCGACAGGTATTTGCCGACCGCGTTGGCGGTGGCTTCCGCTTCGAGTTCCGCGTCGGACAGTTCGGGAACAGACCCGTCGCGGGAATATAGAAAATCCCCGGCATGTCGCCGGGGATTTTTCAGGGGGTTTTGATTATTTGTACTTGCGCTTTCTCGCGGCTTCGGATTTCTTCTTCCGCTTGACGCTCGGCTTCTCGTAGCACTCTCTCTTGCGGAGTTCCGCGAGGACGCCCGATTTCGCGCAGGAACGCTTGAAACGACGCAGCGCGCTGTCGATCGTCTCGTTCTCTTTCACTCTGATTTCTGCCATTCTGTTTCCCCCCCTTCGCTTATGACAAGAGGCAATTTTCTTACCGTCTTGCTATATTATACACATCGGGACCCGTTTTGTCAATAGTTTTTTGCCGAAAAACGCTTTGTTTTGTTGCCTCGTCCGTCACGATGGAATACACCTCAAGAGAAATAAATTTCATGTGCTACCACTCCAACCAAACGGAAAACCGCTCCGCGATCATCGCGTCTACCTGTTTGATATATCGTAGCTTGGTTTCAAGTCGATACGCCTTGTTTTCATACGCAATGACGATCTGATAAGTGCTCATTCCGCAGGACTTTAAAAAGTAATGCTCGCTGTCGTTTTTCTTTCCGGTCACTTTTTGAAAGTACTGCTTCGCCTGATCGTTATTGTCAAACTCGTACGCGTAGAGAGTAAAACTCATCTTTTCGGATTTGTACCGCATACCGACAAACGACGCAAACGACTGTCCCTGATATTTCTTGTCCTGCTCCGGGCTTTCAATGGTCGAAACCGTCGCATCGCTCTCGTAAAAAGCAAGCTCTCTGCACTCCTGTATATCCCCGAAAATATAGTCGTTTCTGTCCATGGCACGCAGATAACGGATAGACAACGGAAACCATACGGCGGCGATACACAAAAACAGAACGACCGTAACGATGGCATACGCTTTACGCTTGTTACCTGGTTTCAGCATTTTCCGACGTTTCTCCTTTGGATCCAACTCCGCGTTTGCCCGGATTCAGGTCCCGACGGCTGCTTTCGCCGCGGTGAGGGTGTTTTTCATCAGCATCGTGATGGTCATGGGTCCGACGCCGCCGGGGACCGGCGTGATCGCGGACGCGAACGCGGAGATGGGCTCGAAATCGGCGTCGCCGCAGAGTTTCCCGTCGGGCAGACGGTTGATCCCCACGTCTATCACGACGGCGCCGGGTTTGACCATTTCCGCTTTGAGGAAGCGGGGTTTCCCGATCGCGACGACGACGATATCCGACCGTTTGGTATGCGACGAAAGATCCGCAGTTCTCGAATGGCAGATCGTGACCGTAGCGTTCCGTTCCAGAAGCAGGAACGCCTGGGGCTTGCCGACGATGTTGCTCCGTCCGATCACGACGCAATCCTTCCCCGCCGGATCGATCCCGTAGGCGTCGAGCAGAGCCATAACGCCGGCGGGGGTGCAAGGGAGAAACCGATAGTTCCCGAGCATAATGCGCCCGACGTTCTCGGGATGGAACGCGTCGACGTCCTTTTCGGGCTTGATCTTGCGGATCACCTTGTCGGCGTCGATCTGCTTCGGGAGCGGAAGCTGCACCAGGATCCCGTGGATCTTCGGGTCGCCGTTGAGACGGTCGAGCAGGGCGAGCAGATCGTCCTCTTTCGTATCTTCCGGCAGTTCGTGTACCTCGGAATAGAATCCGATCTCCTCGCAGGCGCGGTGCTTGTTGCGGACGTAGACGGCGGACGCGGGATCGTTTCCGACGAGCACGACGGCAAGCCCCGGGATCACGCCGGTCTTTTCGATAAACTCCGCGGTTTCGGTTTTCAAGGTCTCGCGGATCTCTTTCGATACCTTTTTCCCGTCGATGATGGTTGCGCTCATTTCGCGTTTTCCTCCGTTTGATTGATGGGTTCTCTCGCCTGTTCCTTGCCCTGCTTGATGCGGATCAGTTTGACGATCATCCAGGTCGTGCAGATCACGAACGCCAGGAACCCGACGATGACCGAGATCTTGTTGTACCAGACCTCGCGGTGCGGGATCAGATAGAGCGAATCGGAACGGAGCAGTTCGATGAACACCCGCCCGAACCCGTACCACGCGAAGACAAGATGAAAGACCTGTCCGTTATACTTTCTGTGCCGGTAGAACAGATTGATCAGTATAAAGCCGACGATATTCCAGAGCGATTCGTAAAGGAAAGTCGGATGGACGAACACCGTCGCGTAGCCCGTGTTCGCGTTGCAGAGCCCCATCCGGCAGAAGATCGAGGTCTCGCTCCCGAACGCCTCGCCGTTCATAAAGTTGCCCCATCTGCCGATCGCCTGCGCGAGGATGAGCGACGGGCAGACGCAATCCGCGAACTTCATAAAACTGATCTTTTTGATCCGGGTCATCACGAAGACCGTGATCCCCCCGGCGATCAGCCCCCCGTAGATCCCGAGTCCGCCTTCCCAGATGGCGATCACGTCGTAGAAACTGTGAAACTCGTCCAGCTTGGTCAGAACGTAGTAGAGCCGCGTCCCGATCACGCCGAAAACGACGGTCGGCAACCCGATGTCGAGCAGAAGATCGAGATTCCAGCCGAACTCTTTGATGCGGAGGTTGATGTAGACGAACGCCAGAACGATCCCGAGCGTGATGAACAGGGCGTACCACGCGATCTCGAAACGCCCGAAAAGCGTGAACGCGACGCTGTTGACCTTAAACTCTCCGATGCCGAGTCCCGGAAAAGAAATGGTCGAGATCCGCTCGGCTGCCAGATAACTCATTCTTCGTCCTCCGTTTCGGTTTGGTTTTCTTCGTCGGGCATAACGACCGTCAGATTCAGTCGGTCGGGGGAAAACAGTTCCCGCAGTACGCCGTTTACGTAATCGGTCGAAAGCGTCCCGAAGAGCGACGCCTCGACGTAGGGGTCCTCCCAATCGGGCATCGCGTCGCAGAACGCGTCGACAAGCTCCTCCGCGTCGTCAAAACTTGACACGGTCTCGGCGTAATGCGCGCGGCAGAGCCGTGAAAAGTCTTCCTCTCGGATACCGGTTTCGATCAGATCACGCATCCGTTCTTTGATCAGCCCGAAAACCTTTCGCGGTGACCCGCTCTCCCCCGATACGGAAAGAAAGCAGACGCCGGGGTTCCATTCGGTCATCCAGCGGAGCGGATTCGTGACGAGACCCTTTTCTTTCAGTTCGCCGTAAAGCGCGCCGGAATCCGAGAAGAGGTGGGCGCAGACGATCCCCATCGCGAGCGTCCTGCGCTGCCGTTCCCTTCGGTCGTCGCAGCAGTCCGGGAAAGCGATCGTCACGTTGAAAAGCGGTTTGCTCACCCTGCGACGGAGCGTTCGGACCGATCTGCAAACGCAGCCGTTCTCGGAGGGGGGCGAAACGCGGAATTCCTTTTCGCAAGAGGGCATCGTGACGTCCGAAAGAGACGCGAGAACGTCCTCCGGCGTAACGTCGCCGCAGACGAACAACTGCATATTCCCGGTATGATAGAACGCCCGGTAGACGTCGTAGAGCCGGGACGGGGTGATCGCCTTGATCGAAGCGGGGGTCCCGACGATCTCGTCGCGTATGGGATGCTCGCGATAAAGCCGCCGGATCGACGCGATAAACAGACGGGACGAGGGCGAATCGCCGTACATCGCCGCCTCCTGAAGAATGATCTTCTTCTCCATTTCGACGTTTTCGCGCGTGAAATACGGCTGCGAAACGAAGGTCAGCAATTCTTTAAGTGATTCTCCGAAACGCTCCCGACAGTTGAACAGATAACAGGTCGAGGTCCCCGTGGTGTAGGCGTTGGCGTCGGCGCCGAGATCGCGGAGCCGTTCCATCGCGTCGCTCCCGTCGGGATTGGCGAACAACTTGTGTTCAAGGAAATGGGCGGTCCCGCGGAGGATGGGACGGATCTTCTTCCCGTCGCGGTAGGACCGGTCGTAGGAGCCGATCCCGACCCGCAGAACGGCGTAAAAGGTCGACCGTTTTTTCGGGATCAGGTAGATCACGGGTAGCCCCTCGCGCCGGATCTCGTAATATTTTTCCCGGAATTCGGGATGATCGTGCAGGATCACGTCAGCCATTCCGACAGCCTCCCTTCGGGGTCAAAAGATAGACGGCGTCGGGGCGCACTTTTTTCGCAAATCCGGCAAGATCGTCGACGGTGATCTTCTCCCATCTTCCGACGATCTCGTCGGGATCGACGGGTCTCTTAAACAATCGGCGGAACAAAACGTAGCCGACCGTCGAATCCACGTTCTCGTAAGCAGAAGCGACCGACATCTTGACGAAGGCGAGCGCCGCCGAAAGAAGCGCCGGATCGATCTTTCCCGTCCGAACGGTCGTAAAAACCCGCGAAACGGCTCGTTCAACCTCCCGTTCGCTTCCGGGTTCGATCCCGCACATAACGATCAGATTCCTGCTCGACGCTCGTACCGACGTGCGGATCGAGTAACAGAAGCCGTTTTTCTCGCGCACCTCGGAAAAGAGCAGAGCCATCGGCGCGTCGGAAAGCACGGCGGAGAGCATCGTGATCTTCTCGGCGCCGACCTCCGCAAAACCGACGGGAAGACGGTAGGACAGACCGAGGATCGCCTGCTTTCCGTCGGTCTCCTCGGAAACGCGAAGGATCGGAACGTGCGGCGCACGGCGAGCCGTGCAGCAGTTTCCCGAGATCGGGCGCCGCTCGGTCAGGATCTTCCCGAACAGTTCGGAGATCAGACGGGCGATCTCGTCAGCCGGTAACGAGCCCTCGTAAACGAAACGGAGCTCCGAGCGGAAAAGCATTTCGCGATAGCGCTTGAAAAGCGACGCCGGCGTGATCGCGTCGACCTCGGCTACGGTCCCGTAGTCAGGCACGTCGTAACGGTCGGGATCTGCCGTGATCTCCGCAAGCCGGGTCATCGCGTAAGCGTTCTTGTTGTTCTTGATCGCGCGGATCTGGTCGAGCAGCGTCGATTTCTCCTGTTCGATCGCGTCAAGCGGGAATCTTCCGTTTTGATCCAGCACGGGACGGAGGATAGCCCCGGCGACGGTCGAAACGATCTCCCGGGTAAACGAAGGGATCCCGTGAACGTAGGGCTCGTCGAGGAAGGTCGCCTGGAACGTGGCGACGCGAAAATCCCCGTACGTTGACGATTGGAGCGAAAGGGACGTCGAATAGAGTTCCTCCAGCCGGCGGGAGAACAGCGTGTGGGTCGGGTAGTCCCGGGACGAACGGAAAAGAAGGCGCGAGAGCATCGCGTCGGCTGAGGAACAGCCCGATCTGATCTTGTATTTGAATCCGACGGCAAAGCTCGCGTTTTTATAGTCCTCTGTCGGAATATAGTCCAACAGAACGCCCGGACAGAGCGTCAGGGTATTTATCGGTCTCATACGGTCTCCCCGGCGGTCCGGGGCTTCTCCCTTTTTACGTAACAGTATTATTATACTTATTTCTTCCCCGTCTGTCAATCTTTTTCGGCAAAGCGAAAGCAAAAGAAACGCCCCTTCGGATCTTCCGCCGAATGGGGCGTTCTTTCGATTCAGTCCCCGATCTGGTGACCGAGGAACGCGGCTGCTGTCGCGATCAGTTTGGTCTCTACGTCCTCCCCGAAGTTCTCTTTTCGCTCGTCCCCGCCGGAGAGCGAGCAGACGCATCCGACCACGTCCCCGTCCGAGACGATCGGCATCGCCACGCGGACGAATCCGGGCATTCCCTCGTCGATCAGGGCGATCCTGTCCTCTCCCGAACTGTAGGAATAGAGCGACCGCCCCTCCATGACCCGTTCGATCTCCGGGGTCAGTTTCTTTTCAAGATACTCTTTTTTGGGCAGCCCCGAGACGGCGATCACCGCGTCGCGGTCGGTCACGGCGACGGTCAGCCCTCCCGTTTTGTGCAGGGTTTCGGCGTACTGCGTCGCAAAGGAGGTCAGTTACCCGATCGGACTATACTTTTTGAAAATGACCTCTCCGTCCCTGTCGGTGTATATCTCAAGGGGATCCCCTTCGCGGATCCGCATGGTGCGCCGGATCTCTTTCGGGATCACGACGCGTCCGAGATCGTCGATCCTTCGGACGATTCCGGTTGCTTTCATATCCGTTCATTCCTTTCCTTCTTTCCTCTGAAACGGTAAAACGTGCGTTCACCGCCTTTTACCGTCCGTGCCGTTATTGTTTGTCGTTTTTAGCGCGATTATCCGACCTGACCGAAAAACGGA
>CACZAZ010000027.1 GCA_902779285.1 uncultured Ruminococcus sp. | reverse complement strand
ATCGCGGCAACACTGATCAATCTGGTTGGAAACTATATTTTAATCTTTGGACATTTTGGAGCTCCAAAGCTGGGGGTGGAAGGCGCGGCTATAGCAACTGTGATCGCCCGCTTTGCAGAACTGATCATTCTGCTGATCTACTCCATTCGTCACACCGATCGATTCCCATTCCTGAAAGGCCTGCTGCGTTCTCTCAGGATTCCGAAAGACCTGGTTAAGAATATGGCCAAAAAGGGAACGCCGCTGCTTTTGAATGAAGTCCTCTGGGCAGCTGGAATGGCACTTTTGAATCAATGTTATTCCGTTCGCGGTCTGGAAGTTGTATCGGCAACTAATATTTCTTCCACGATCTCAAATCTCTTTCATGCATCTGCCATGGCAATGGGATCGACGATCGCTATTATGATCGGACAGCATTTAGGAGGAGGCCGGCTGAAGCAGGCGGAAGTGGGGACGGTCATCCTTGTCGGCGACGGGATCGCCAAGGTCCACGGGCTGGAAAACTGTATGGCGAACGAACTTCTCGTCTTTGCCGGCGGGGAGATCGGGATGGCGCTCAACCTTGAGGAAAACGTGGTGTCGGTCGTGCTTCTCTCGGACGATTCCGGGATCAAAGAGGGCGACACCGTCAAACGGACCGGAAACGTCGTCAGCGTTCCGGTCGGAGACGCGATGCTCGGCAGGACCGTCAACGCCCTCGGCGAGCCCATCGACGGGAAGGGTCCCATCGCCGCCGCGGGTCGCCGTCCGATCGAGAACGACGCGCCCGGCATCATCAAGCGCAAGAGCGTCAGCGTCCCGCTCCAGACCGGGATCAAGGCGATCGACAGTATGATCCCGATCGGCCGCGGTCAGCGCGAACTCATCATCGGCGACCGCCAGACCGGGAAGACCACGATCGCCCTCGACACGATCTTGAACCAGAAGGGCAAAGGCGTGCTTTGCGTCTACGTCGCGATCGGGCAGAAGAACGCGACGGTCGTGCAGTTCTGCGAGACGCTCCGCGCCGCCGGCGCCGCCGATTATACCGTCGTGGTCTCCGCGACCGCGGCGGATCCCGCGCCGCTCCAGTACATCGCCCCCTACTCGGGATGCGCGATCGCGGAATACTTTATGGCGCAGGGAAAAGACGTTCTTATCGTCTACGACGATCTGTCGAAGCACGCGGTCGCCTACCGCGCCCTCTCGCTTCTGATCCGGCGTCCGCCGGGACGCGAGGCGTATCCGGGGGACGTGTTCTATCTCCATTCCCGGCTGCTCGAACGCGCGGCGCGGGTCGCCCCCGAATACGGCGGCGGGTCGATCACCGCGATCCCGATCATCGAGACCCAGGCGGGCGACGTTTCCGCCTATATCCCGACCAACGTCATCTCGATCACCGACGGGCAGATCTTCCTTGAGAGCGAACTGTTCCACGCGGGCATCATGCCGGCGGTCAACCCGGGTATCTCGGTCAGCCGCGTCGGGGGCAACGCGCAGATCAAGGCGATGAAAAAGGTCGCCGGAACGCTCAAACTGCTCTACTCCCAGTACCGCGAGCTGCAGGCGTTCGCGCAGTTCGGCTCGGACCTCGACGCCGACACCAAGGACCGTCTGGCGCAGGGCGAACGCATCGTCGCGATCCTGAAGCAGGATAAGAACGACCCCGTCGCCGTCGAGCATCAGGTCGCGATCATCTACGCGACGGTGAACGGCTACCTGAAGAACGTGCCGGTCGACAAGGTCCCCGAGTACGAGTCCGGTCTGTTCCGTTTCCTCGACCAGAAGTACGACGAACTGATGCAGATCATCCGCGAGACCGGCAACCTCCCCGACGAGGACGCCCTCGCCGCCGCCATCGGCGCGTGGACCGCGGAATTCCTGAAGACCCTGTAAATGATCTTTTCCGTGAGACGGGAAGAAAGGAGGCGCCGCCGTGGGCGCTGACGTAAAAGCGATCCGAAACCGGATCCGCAGCGTGGAATCCACGATGCACATCACCAAGGCGATGGAACTGGTCGCCTCGTCGAAACTCCGTCACGCGACCGAGCGGATGGAACGCAGCCGCTTCTTCTTCGAAACGCTGGTCGCCTCGCTCTCGGATTTCGGAGAGGGGATCGCGGAGTCGAGTTTCGCCCCCCGCAAAGAGGTCAAACGGCGAGCTTTGGTGGTGATCGCGGGCGACCGCGGACTTGCCGGCGGGTACAACAACAACGTTTTCAAGACCGTTCTTTCCGTGGTCTCCGACGGACTTCCCTACGCCGTTCTCCCGATAGGAAGAAGGGCGGGCGAATATTTCCGGCATCGGGGCGTCCCGTGTCTTATGGAGAAGACCCCCTCCCTCGAAGGATTTTCGCTCTCCGACTGCGCCGAAGCCGGACGGATGCTCGCGGACGGATTCCGTCGCGGGGAATACGACGAAGTCAAACTGATCTTCACCGACTATATCACGATGCTCTCGCAGGATCCGGCGACTCTTTCGCTCCTCCCGCTCGACCCGCATAAGGACGAGGAGGCGGGCGAACGCAAAAGACGCGCCGAAACCATCTACGACCCGAGCGCCGCCGCGGTGCTCGACGCGATCACCCCCGAATACCTGTCGGGGATGATCTACGGAGCGGTGTGCGAGAGTTACACCTCGGAACTCGCGGCGCGCAGGACCGCGATGGACGCCGCCTCCAAGAACGCGGGAGAGATGATCGATTCGCTCTCGCTCCGCTACAACCGGGCGCGGCAATCCGCCATCACGCAGGAGATCACCGAGATCATCGGCGGCTCCGAACAACAGTAATAACCAAAAGGAAGGAAACAACCGATGGAGAAACATATCGGTCGCGTCACGCAGGTCATCGGACCGGTCGTGGACGTGCGGTTCGAGGACGGAGAACTCCCCGCCCTGAACCACGCCATCGAGATCGACCGCGGGGGCAAACGCCTGGTCGTCGAGGTGTCCCAGCATATCGGGGACGGCAGCGTGCGCTGTATCGCGATGTCCTCGACCGACGGGCTGGTCCGCGGCGCCGAAGCCGTCGATACCGGGCGGGGCATCACCGTCCCGGTCGGAAAAGCCACGCTCGGGCGTATCTTCAACGTACTCGGAGAGGCGGTCGACGATCAGCCCGATCCCGTAAACGCCGAGCGCTGGGAGATCCACCGTCCCGTCCCGACCTTCGAGGAGCAGAAGTCCGAGACCGAGATCCTCGAGACCGGCATCAAAGTCATCGATTTGATCTGCCCCTATTCAAAAGGCGGCAAGATCGGTCTGTTCGGCGGCGCCGGAGTCGGCAAGACCGTTATCATTATGGAGTTGATCAACAATATCGCCAAACAGCACGGCGGTATTTCGGTCTTCACCGGGGTCGGAGAACGCACCCGCGAGGGGAACGACCTCTATAACGAAATGAAGGAATCGGGCGTTCTTTCCAAGACCGCTTTGGTCTACGGTCAGATGAATGAGCCGCCCGGAGCGAGAATGCGCGTCGGTCTTTCGGGGCTGACGATGGCGGAATATTTCCGCGACAAAGAGGGGCAGGACGTTCTGCTCTTCATCGACAACATCTTCCGCTTCACGCAGGCGGGGTCCGAAGTGTCGGCGCTGCTCGGGCGGATGCCGTCCGCCGTCGGTTACCAGCCGACGCTGGCGACCGAAATGGGTGCGCTCCAGGAACGGATCACCTCGACCAACCGCGGCTCGATCACCTCGGTCCAGGCGGTCTACGTCCCCGCGGACGACCTGACCGACCCGGCGCCCGCCACCACCTTCGCGCACCTCGACGCGACCACGGTTTTGTCTCGTACCATCGCGTCGCAGGGCATCTATCCCGCCGTCGATCCGCTCGATTCGACCAGCCGCATCCTCTCCCCCGACGTGGTGGGCGAGGAGCATTACGAGGTCGCCCGCGGGGTGCAGAAGATCCTGCAGCGGTATAACGAACTCCAGGACATCATCGCGATCATGGGTATCGACGAACTGTCCGAAGAGGACAAATTGACCGTCGCCCGCGCCCGCAAGGTGCAGAGATTCCTGTCGCAGTCGTTCACCGTCGCGGAGCAGTTCACCGGTCTTCCCGGCACCTACGTCCCCCTGAAGGAAACCATCCGCGGATTCAAAGAGATCCTCGAGGGCAAGCACGACGACCTGCCCGAATCGGCGTTCCTCTTCGTCGGCACGATCGAACAGGCGATCGAAAAAGCCGCGAAATTACAGGAAAAGAAGTAACCGCCCCCTATGAAATCGCCAGCCGCGCCGGCGATTTCATCACCGCGTCTTGGCGCAACTTCACTGCGTCTTGGCGCAACTTCACCGGCACAACGACCGTTGCCCCTTCCGTCGCTTCGCGCCACCTCCCCCGGTGGTGGAGGCAACGGGAGCCAGCGACTTCACCGGCGCAGCGTCTTCACCTCGCAGCGTCTTCATTCTTCACTCTTCATTCCCAAGAAAGGAGATCCTCCCGATGAAATCGTTTCATCTGCAGATCGCCTCGCCCGACGGATTGCGCTACGACGGCGACGCGGATCAACTCTCGGTCCGTTCGATCACGGGGGATCTCGCGATCATGGCGGGGCATATCCCGTTTATGACCGCTTTAGCGAAGGGGTCCTGCCGCGTGTACGCGGACGGGAAGATCCGTCACGCCAAATGCTCGGGCGGATACCTGACCGTCACGAAAGAAGTGGTCAGACTTCTCTCCACGGATTTTACGTGGGACGAAGAGTAAGGGACGAGGGGAAGGTGCGTCCACTTTCTTGAAAGAAAGTTGAGCAAAGAACTTTCAAAGGGATGAAAGTTGTGACCCGAAGGCGGTGCCTTCGGGTCACGGTTTCAAAAACGGAACGGAGTACGCCCGTTCGCTTTATTAAAAAGGAGACAAGTTATGATCTTCGATCCCTGCCCGGATAAGGACGAAATGCCGCTGGACCGGTTGGATCCGACCGGGGGTTTTACCGCGATCTTCCGCACGATCGGGTGTATCGGTGACTCGCTCTCCTCGGGCGAGTTTGAAGCGACCGACCCCGAGACGGGCGGCAAGACCTACCACGACACCTTTGAATACTCGTGGGGGCAGTTTCTCGGACGTATGACCGGGAGCAAGGTTTGGAACTTCTCGCGCGGCGGTATGACGGCGCAGGAATACCGGAACGGTTTTGCCGAGGCGAAGGGTTTCTGGGGCAAGGACAAACTCTGCGACGCCTATATTATCGCGCTCGGCGTGAACGATATCTCCAAAGCGCTCGGGAGCGGGATCGGGATCGGGTCGGGAAACGATATCGACCCCGAGAACGGCGACAACAATCCCGCAACGGTGCTCGGCTATTACGGCAGGATCATCACACGCCTGCGGCAGAACCGCCCCGACGCATTCTTCTTTCCCGTGACGGTCCCGCGCGACCACCGCGGCAGCGGAAAACCCGAACGGCAGGCGTTGGAGGATCGGCTGAACGAGGGGATCCGGCGGCTGCCCGACCTTTTCCCGCGCACCTACGTTCTGGATATCGCGCGCTACGCCCCGCCCTTCGACGACGAGATCTTCATCCGTTCCTATCAGTTGGGCGGGCATCTGAATCCGATGGGGTATCTGCTCTTCGCGCGTATGATCGGGTCGTATATCGACTATATCATCCGGCACAATATGAACGACTTCAAACAGGTCGGCTTTATCGGCACGCCCTATCGGAATACGAAGGACGCCGGCACGTTTATCCCCGACGAAAAATAATTTTGCAAACCCCTTGACAAGCGATTTTGCTTGTGCTACAATGTGTGCATCAAAAGGCTATGACGAAGACGGCAGGGTCGAGAAACCTTCAGAGAGTCGGTGGCAGGTGAAAACCGACGGTCGATCGCCCGTACGCCCATCCCTTCCGAGCCGGAGAGCCGAACGCGAAAGCAAGTAAGCGCCTCCCGTATCGCCGCGTTAAGGCAGAGGGATTGTGTGATCCCGTGAGAGGTCGTCGCAAGACGGCAATTTGAGTGGTACCGCGGATGTTTTTACACCCGTCTCAAAGGAAACTTTGGGACGGGTTTTTGCTTTGTCCCACAAAAAGGAGAACAGTATGGCAAACACCGTCGAAACCGAAAAACTGAAAGAGGTCGCCGTCCGTATCCGCGAGATGCGGGATATTTCGGGTTATTCCGTGTCCGAGATGGCGAAGAAGACCGAGGTGTCGGAGGCGGAATACCTCGCGTTTGAGAAAGGTGAAAACGACTTTCCCTTTACCTTCATCCACAAGTGCGCCCTCGCCTTCGGGATCGGGATCACCGACCTGCTCGAGGGGCAGAGCGCCCACCTGTCCTCCTACACCGTCACGCGGCGGGGCGAGGGGCAGGAGACGGCGAAGGAGGACGGGATCGAGATCAAGAACCTCGCGCCCTTCTTCCGGAAAAAGATCGCAGAGCCGTACTGGGTCCGCTACGAATACAGCGAGGACCTGCAGGACAAGCCCATCCACCTGACCAAACACTCGGGGCAGGAGTTCGACCTCGTGATGAAGGGTCAGCTCAAGGTGCAGGTCGGGGACCACGTCGAGCTGCTCTCGGAGGGCGACTCGATCTACTACAACAGTTCGACCCCGCACGGGATGATCGCCGTCGGGGGCGAGGACTGCCTCTTCGTCGCGGTCGTTCTTCCCGGAGAGGACGTCGAAGAAAAGGTCGTGCGCAGCAGTCTGGTGCCGAACGTCCTCCCGACCCACAAGACGGTCGGGGAGCAGTTCGCGGACACGGTCGAAGACGAGAACGGGCTCTGCACCAAGATCACCTTCAAGAACGAGGACAAGTTCAACTTCGCTTTCGACGTGGTCGACGCGATCGCCAAGCGTTCGCCGGATAAATTGGCGATGCTCCATATCGACCGCAACAACGTCGAGCGCCGCTTTACCTTCAACGATATCAAGCGCGCGTCCAACCAATGCGCCAACTACTTCAAGTCGATCGGGATCAAAAAGGGCGACCGCGTGATGCTGGTCTTGAAACGGCACTACCAGTTCTGGTTCTCGATCCTCGCGCTGCATAAACTCGGCGCGATCGCGATCCCCGCGACCGATCAGCTCCAGATGCACGACTACGAGTACCGCTTCAAATCCGCCGGAGTCTCCGCGATCGTCTGCTCGACCGACGGCGACACGGCGCATCAGATCGAGCTGGCGGAAGAGAAGGTCGGCAAACTCGAACATAAGCTGCTGGTGGGCGGCTCGCGCGAGGGCTGGCACGATTTCGACGCGGAATACCCGCTCTACAGCGCCCATTTCTACCGCACCGACGAGACCCCGTGCGGGCGCGACCCGATGCTGATGTTCTTCACGTCCGGCACGACGGGCTATCCCAAGATCGCCGTCCACAGTTATCAGTACCCGCTGGGTCACTACATCACGGCGAAATACTGGCACGGCGTTTCGGAGGACGGGCTGCACCTGACCATCTCGGACACCGGCTGGGGCAAGGCGCTCTGGGGCAAACTCTACGGACAATGGCTCTGCGAGGGCGCGGTCTTCGTCTACGATTTCGACCGCTTCTCCGCCGCCGACATCCTGCCGATGTTCGCCAAGTACCACATCACGAGTTTCTGCGCGCCCCCGACCATGCTGCGGATGATGGTGAAAGAGGATATCTCGAAATACGATCTTTCCTCCATCCGTCACATGACGACGGCGGGCGAGGCGCTGAACCCCGAGGTCTACTACCAGTTCGAGCGGGCGACGGGGCTGCAGACCATGGAGGGATTCGGGCAGACCGAGACCACGCTCTCGATCGGCAACCTGCTCGGCGGGACGCACAAGGTCGGCTCGATGGGCAAACCCAGCCCGCTCTACGACGTCGACATCGTCGACCCCGACGGGAATCCCGTTCCCGTGGGCGAGACCGGCGAGATCGTCATCCGCGTCGGGGACAAGCCGCCCTGCGGTCTGTTCCTCGGGTATTATAAAGATGAAGAAAAGACCCGCGAGGTCTGGCACGACGGCTATTATCACACCGGCGACACGGCGTGGCGCGACGAGGACGGCTTCTTCTGGTACGTCGGGCGCATCGACGACGTCATCAAGTCGTCGGGCTACCGGATCGGTCCCTTCGAAATCGAATCGGTCATCATGGAACTCCCCTACGTCCTCGAATGCGGCGTCTCTCCCGAGCCCGATCCCGTCCGGGGTCAGGTGGTCAAGGCGAGCGTCGTTCTGGTCCCCGGCACCGAGCCGACCGAGGAGCTGAAAAAAGAGATCCAGAACTACGTCAAGAAGAATACCGCCCCGTATAAGTACCCCCGCATCGTGGTCTTCCGCGACAGTCTCCCGAAGACCATTTCGGGCAAGATCCAGCGCAACCTGCTCTGACGGACGGGCGATTTCGGTTTTTTTCGCTTCCCTATTGACAAACCGAGGGTTGTGTGCTACAATACCACTATAATTTGAAAGGCGATGACGGAAAGGGCCCCCTGATACGGCCTGCAGAGAGATGGCGGACGGTGCGAGCCATCGGCACGGTTTGAGGGTTGTAGTTCCGGAGCCGGAGGGAAGAAAGCCGCAAGGCAAGTAGAACCCCCCCGTAACTGCCGCGTCAAGGCATAGGGATTTCACGATCCCAAGAGAGGTCGTCCGAGGACGGCAATTTGAGTGGTACCGCGAGTGATATTCACCCGTCTCAAAGCACAACTTTGGGACGGGTACTTTTTTATCCGTCCGCCGAGGAGGAAGACAAATGAGCAATCAAACGACCGATCTCGATTCCCGGATCCGGGAAATGGCGGGGCGTATCCGCGCCCTCCGCGAGATCGAGAACCTCACGCCCGAGAAGATGGCGGAGCTGACCGGCGTTTCGACCGAGGAATATCTCGCGTGCGAGGCGGGCGACCGCGACCTGAACTTCGCGTTCCTCTACCGCTGCGCCGGGGCGCTTTCGGTCAACGTCACCGACATCATCGAGGGCTACAGCCCGACGCTGAAATCCTGCACCGTCACCCGTTCGGGCGAGGGACAGGAGATAGCTCACGCGCACGGGATGACCTATTTCAATATGGCGTACGCCTTCCGCAACCGGATCGCGGAGCCGCTGTTCGTCGTCAGCACCTATTCCGAGGAGGCGCAGAGCAAGCCCATCGAGCTGACCACCCACGCGGGGCAGGAATGCGACCTCGTGATCGAGGGGCAGCTGCTGGTGCAGGTCGGGCGTCACCGCGAGATCCTGAATCCCGGCGACAGTATCTACTACGACAGTTCGGCGCCGCACGGGATGATCGCCGTCGGCGGGCGCGACTGCTCGTTCTACGCGATCGTTTTGAACCCGACGGGCGAGCCCATCCCCGAACTCTCGAACGCCAAAGCCGTGACCGAAGCGGCGCGTCCCGAGCCCAAGCGCGACGAATCCGGCATGGTCTACAAGAAGTTCATCGACGTCGAGGAGGACGAAAACGGCACCCCGACCAAGATCACCTTCAAGAATACCGAGCGTTTCAACTTCGCTTTCGATATCATCGACGCGATCGCGAAAAAGTCGCCCGACAAGCTGGCGATGCTCCACGTCGACCGCGACCACAACGAGCGCCGGATCACCTTCAAGGATCTGCAGCGCGGCTCCAACCAATGCGCCAACTACTTCAAATCCCTCGGGATCAAGCGCGGCGACCGCGTGATGCTGGTCTTGAAGCGGCACTACCAGTTCTGGTTCGCGATCCTCGGGCTCAACAAGCTCGGCGCGATCGCGATCCCCGCGACCAACCAGCTGCAGGAGCACGATTTCGCCTACCGCTTCGAATCGGCGGGCGTGTCCGCGATCATCTGTACCGCAGACGGCGACACCGCGCATCAGGCGGACCTTGCCGCAGAGAAATGCCCCACGCTGAAAAACAAGCTGATCGTCAACGGCGAGCGCGAGGGCTGGCGCACCTTCAACGAGGAATACACGCTCTACAGTTCGCACTACGAACGCAAAGCCGACGCGCCGGGCGGCGACGATATGATGCTGATGTTCTTCACGTCGGGAACGTCGGGCTATCCCAAGATCGCGACCCACAACTACAAGTACGCGCTCGGACATTTCCATACCGCGAAATACTGGCACGCCGTCGATCCCGACGGGCTGCACCTGACCATCTCGGATACCGGCTGGGCGAAATCCATGTGGGGCAAGCTCTACGGACAATGGCTGTGCGAGGCGGGGATCTTCGTCTACGACTTCGACCGCTTCGACGCCGCCGACATCCTGCCGATGTTCGCCAAGTATCACATCACGAGTTTCTGCGCGCCCCCGACCATGCTGCGGATGATGGTGAAGCAGGATATCTCGAAATACGATTTCAGTTCGGTCCGTCACATGACGACGGCGGGCGAGGCGCTGAACCCCGAGGTCTACCGCCAGTTCGAGAAAGCGACCGGGCTGCAGATCCGCGAGGGATTCGGACAGTCCGAGAGCACCATGATCATCGGCAACCTGATCGGCGCGCCGCATAAGATCGGCTCGATGGGCAAACCCGCCCCGATCTACGACGTCGACCTGCTCGATCCCGACGGCAAGCCCGTTCCCGTGGGCGAGACCGGCGAGATCGTGGTGAAAGTCGCGGACGGCGCTCCCTGCGGGCTCTTCACCGGGTATTACCGGAACGAGGAAAAGACCCGCGAGGTCTGGCACGACGGCTACTACCACACCGGCGACACGGCGTGGCGCGACGAGGACGGCTTTTTCTGGTACGTCGGGCGCAACGACGACGTCATCAAGTCGTCGGGCTACCGGATCGGTCCGTTTGAAATCGAATCGGTCATTATGGAACTCCCCTACGTCCTCGAATGCGGCGTGTCCGCGGAGCCCGATCCCGTCCGGGGTCAAGTGGTCAAGGCGAGCATCGTTCTGGTCCCCGGAACCGAGCCGACCGAGGAGTTGAAAAAAGAGATCCAGAACTACGTCAAAAAGAATACCGCCCCGTATAAGTACCCCCGTATCGTGGTCTTCCGCGACAGTCTCCCCAAGACCATTTCGGGCAAGATCCAGCGCAACAAGCTATGACGGATAAGATGGAATCCAAACGGATCACGCTTTTCGTCGGGCATTACGGGAGCGGGAAGACCAATATCGCGGTCAACTACGCGATCCGGCTCGCCAAGACCCGTCCGTCGGTCGCGCTCGCGGACCTCGATATCGTGAACCCCTATTTCCGCTCGAAGGACAGTCTTGCCGACCTTACGGCGGCGGGCGTCCGGCTGATCGCCTCCCCCTACGCGGGGAGCAACCTCGACATCCCGGCGCTGCCGCAGGAGATGTACGCCGTCACAGACGATAAGACCCTGACCGCGGTGCTCGACGTCGGCGGGGACGACAGAGGCGCGCTGGCGCTCGGGCGGCTGACCCCGGCGATCCTTGAAGAAAACGATTTCGAGTGCCTCGCCGTTATCAACCGCTACCGTCCCCTGACCCGCACGCCCTCCGATACGCTGGAGGTGCTGCGCGAGATCGAGGGTGCCGGGGGCGTTCCGATCACGGGGCTGGTCAACAACTCGAACGTCGGGCGCGAGACCACGCCCGAGGACGTGCTGGAGTCGCTGGACTACGCCGCGGAGGTCAGTCGGCTGACGGGTCTGCCCGTGCGTTTGACCACCGCCGAGCGGGGGGTTTTCACCGCCCTTGCGGGCAAGATCCCCGATCTCTTCCCTCTCGATCTGCAGAAGAAGATCGAATAAGAATCAGACGATTATTCAAAAGGAGTGCTGAATATGAACAAGTTGACCTTCCGTACCGACAACTGCAAGGGTTGCGGTCTCTGCGTCGACGTCTGCCCGAAAAAGGTGCTGGCGCTCGCGGAGGACGTCATCAACAAGAAGGGGCATCACCCCGTGACCGCGGTGAACCCCGAGGCGTGCATCGCGTGCGCGTTCTGCGCGACCATGTGCCCCGACTGCATCATTGAGGTAGAGAAAGGAGAGTGACGCAAATGGAAAAGAAAGTGCTGATGAAAGGCAACGAGGCGATCGCGGAAGCCGCGATCAGAGCCGGCTGCCGTCACTATTTCGGGTACCCGATCACCCCGCAGACCGAGATCGCCGCGTATATGGCGAAACGGATGCCGAAGATCGGCGGGACGTTCCTGCAGGCGGAGTCCGAGATCGCCGCGATCAATATGGTCTACGGCGTGGCGTCGGCGGGTCTGCGCGTGATGACCTCGTCCTCCTCCCCCGGGGTCTCGCTGAAGGGAGAGGGGCTCTCCTACCTTGCCGGCGCGGATCTTCCGGCTCTGGTGGTCAACGTGCAGCGCGGCGGCCCCGGTCTCGGCGGCATCCAGCCGAGCCAGTCCGACTACTTCCAGGCGACCCGCGGCGCGGGACACGGCGACTTTCACATGATCGTTCTCGCCCCCGCCTCGGTGCAGGAGATGGCGGAACTGACCGTCAAGGCGTTCGACCTTGCCGACAAATACCGCATGACGTCGATGCTTCTCGCGGACGGTACCATGGGGCAGATGATGGAGCCGGTCGCGCTCGACGATCTCAAGATCAACCCGATGCCCGAAAAACCCTGGGCGACCACGGGGACCAAGATGGAGCGCAAGCGCAACATCATCAACTCCCTGTCGCTCGTCCCCGAGGAACTCGAACAGTTCAACTTTGCCCGCTACGAGAAGTACGCCGAGATCGAGCGCACCGAGGCGCAAGCCGAGGAGTACCGGATGGAGGACGCCGAGATCGCCGTCGCCGCGTTCGGCATCGCGTCCCGCGTCTCGCGCAACGCCGTCGACGCCGCGCGCGAAATGGGGATCAAGGTCGGTATGATCCGTCCGATCACCCTCTGGCCGTTCCCCGTCGATCCCTTCAAGCGTTCGCTCTCGACCGTGAAAAAGTACATTTCGGTCGAACTCAATATGGGGCAGATGATCGAGGACGTCCGGCTCGCCACCGAGTGCCGCCGTCCCGTCACGCTCTGCAACCGCGCGGGCGGGATGATCCCGACCCCCGAACAGGTACTCGAAGCCATCAAGAAAGCCGCAAACGGAGGTGATCAGTAATGGTCGTATTCAAGAAACCCCACGCCCTCTCCGACGTGCCGCTGCACTACTGCCCCGGCTGCACCCACGGGATCGTTCACCGGCTCGTGGCGGAGGTGATCGACGAACTCGGGATCGAGGGAAAAACGATCGGCATCGCGCCGGTCGGATGCTCGGTCATGGCGTACAACTATTTTGAGTGCGATATGATCGAGGCGGCGCACGGTCGCGCCCCGGCGGTCGCCACCGGCGTCAAACGCGCCAACCCCGACAATATCGTCTTCACCTATCAGGGCGACGGCGACCTCGCGTCGATCGGTACCGCCGAGACGGTGCATTCCGCCGCGCGGAACGAGAACATCACGGTCATCTTCATCAACAACGCGATCTACGGTATGACCGGCGGTCAGATGGCGCCGACCTCCCTCCCCGGGCAGGTCACGCAGACCTCCCCCTACGGGCGCGACGTCAACCTCTGCGGCTATCCCGTCAAGATCTGCGAAATGCTCGCGGAACTCGACGGTCCCGAATATCTCGAGCGCGTCACGGTCAACAGCGTCAAGCAGATCAGAAACGCGAAGCGCGCGATCAAAAAGGCGTTCCAGAACCAGATCGACGGCAAGGGCTTCTCGCTTATCGAAGTGATCTCGTCCTGCCCGACCAACTGGGGCATGACCCCGCAGGCGGCGCTGAAATGGATCGACGAGAAGATGATCCCCTATTACCCGCTCGGCGTGTATAAGGATCGCTCGGCGGAAAAGAAGGAGGACGAACAATGAGCACGACGAAATATCTGTTCTCGGGCTTCGGCGGACAGGGCATCCTGTTCATCGGGAAGTTCGTCGCCTACAAAGGGATGATCGAGGATAAGCAGGTCTCGTGGCTGCCCTCTTACGGTCCCGAAATGCGCGGCGGCACCGCCTCCTGCTCGGTGATCGTGAGCGACAGTCAGGTCGGCTCGCCGATCGTTTCCTCCCCCGACGTTCTGGTCGCGATGAACCTTCCCTCGCTCGACCGTTTTGAAAACGCGGTGGTCCCCGGCGGCTCGATCTACTACGATTCCTCGCTGATCGAGCGCGAGGTCGCCCGCAAGGACGTGAAAGCCGTCGGCGTTCCCGCCACCCGCCTCGCGAGCGAAAACGGTTTTCCGACCCTCGCCAACATGATCCTGCTCGGCAAGATCCTCTCCGACAGAGGAGAGTTCACCGACGAGGGGATCAAGGCGGCGCTCGGCAAGGTCATCTCGGCGCGTCACGCCGATATGCTCGAGGTCAACCTCCGCGCCATGCAGCTCGGCGCGAATTACAAATAAGGAGGAGATCAAAATGGAAATCAAATATCAACTCGTCAAAGAGAAAAAGGCGAAGCCCGATCCCGCAACGCTCGGATTCGGCAAGATCTTCACCGACCATATGTTCATGATGGACTACACCCCGGATAAGGGCTGGCACGACGCGCGGATCGTTCCGTTCGGTCCCCTGTCGATCCATCCCGCCTGCACCGCGCTGCACTACGGCTCCGAGATCTTCGAGGGGCTGAAAGCGTATCGCCGCGCCGACGGAAAGGTCCAACTCTTCCGTCCGACCGAGAACATCCGCCGGATGAACAACTCGGCGGAGCGACTCTGCCTCCCGCAGATCCCGGAGAACGACGCCCTCGAGATCCTACTCGCGTTCGTCAGGACCGAGGAGGATTGGACCCCGTCGGCTCCCGGCACCTCGCTCTATCTGCGCCCCTTTATGTTCGGTAACGACGAGTCGCTCGGCGTGCATTCGGTGCAGCACGCGACCTTCCTTATCATCGCCTCCCCCGTCGGCAGCTATTATAAGGAGGGCATCAACCCGGTCAAGATCATGATCGAGGATCAGGACGTCCGCGCCGTCAGAGGCGGTACGGGTTACGCCAAATGCGGCGGCAACTACGCCGCGTCCAACCGCGCCGGCGCGCGCGCCGAGGAAAAGGGATACTCTCAGGTCCTGTGGCTTGACGGCGTGGAGCGGAAATACATCGAGGAAGTCGGCGCGATGAACGTTATGTTCAAGATCGGAGACGAGATCGTGACCCCGAAACTGACCGGCTCGATCCTGCCCGGCATTACCCGCAAATCCTGCATCGAAGTTCTCAAAAAAGAGGGCTATCAGGTCTCCGAGCGCCTGCTCTCGGTCGACGAACTTGCCGACGCGATGAAGCGTGGCACGCTCGAGGAAGCGTGGGGCTGCGGCACCGCCGCCGTCGTCTCCCCGATCGGCGAACTCTGCTATAAGGACGTCAAGTACACCGTCAACGGCGGCAAGATCGGAAAGGTCACGCAGCACCTCTACGATACCCTGACCGGTATTCAATGGGGCAAGATCGCAGACCCCTTCGGCTGGACGATGCCGGTGGACTGACCCCCGATAAAGCGACAATCTGATATATTCAACAAGAAAAGCGCCTGTTCATTCGCAACGAACCGGCGCTTTTCTGTCCCCGGCACAACGGGCGTCCCGAAAAGGGGACGCCCGTTGTGGTAGAATAGAGACGAAAAAAGTGAATTGGAGAAAAACAATGGGAAAACGCAACAGTTCCGAAATCAGAGTCGCGCCGTTTGCCAGAGAGCTCGCGGAGGATCACGCGAAGGTGGAGCGTCTGCTCCGGCTCGTCGGATGTGACGGAATCGATTTCGGCGTCTTCGGTAACGACGACGTCTATTATACCGGAAACGAAACCAACCGAAAGAAAAAGGGCGAGATGGCTCTGCCCCCCTCGAAAGAGCATCTGAAACGGCTCGCCGCGCTGATCTGCGCGAACGCGAAAGCAAACCGGTTTTTTAAGGACGCCGTCGAAAAATCGAAGAAACTCTCGGAAAAAACGAAGAAAATGCGTCTGGCGCTGGCAAACAACGAACTTACGCTGCAAGAGATCTTCGGGGCGATCGACGACGGCGAGGCGTGGGCGATCCTGGAGGGCGCTTCGCAACCCGACCTGTTCATTGAAAGCGACCGCGCCATTCTTGTCGTCGAGGGCAAACTGACCGAACCGCACCTGACCTCGTCGACGTCCTACCTGCAAAGCCGGAATCAGATGCTTCGTCATATCCAGGGCGCGATCGAATATAATCGAAGAAAACGGCAGAACAAAAGGATCGTTGCCTTTTATATCGTTCCCGAATCATTCGCACAAATCGACGAGATCGGGGATCGGACGCGATTCGACGAGGTGCTGAAAAAGGAATCTCTGCCGATAACCGACCCCGCCTACGCGAAAGAAATCGCGTCGTGTTATTTCGGCTGCACGACCTGGGAAGCGATCCAAAGGGAGTTCGGCATCCGATTTCCGACAGAGTGAACGCCGCCGGAGCGCCTGCGTTTTCGTCCGTTTTGCCCTGATTTCACAACGGTTTTTCACGCTTGACAAAAATTTTTCAATTCCCCGTTGACAAAGCGGGGGGCGTGTGCTATAATCTTT
>CACZAZ010000026.1 GCA_902779285.1 uncultured Ruminococcus sp. | reverse complement strand
CAAGTTTGTTCTTGCGCTTGGTGAGCTGCGGGATGAAGACCAGCATCTGGTCGACCGTCATCCCGAAACCGGGGACTTCGTGCGTGGAGTTGAAGACGTTGAGCGCGTGTTTCAGCGTGCGGACCTTGTCTTCGAGGTCGCAGAGTTCCTTCTGCGCCGCGGCGAAATCGTACGCGGGACGGACAGACTCGACGTCCTCGCCGAGCGCCGCGTTAAAGGTGCGGCTCCTCTTTTCGCGTTCCTCCGCCGCCGAGAGGTCCTCGTTCAGTTTGCGGAGCATTTTTGCGGCTTCTGCGGGTGTGATAACCATGTTCTTACCACCTTTCGTATATTGATCATTAATTATAACCGTTTGAAGTTTCGTCCGCCTTGAACCGTTCGTACTGTTCGGGAAACCAACGTGCAAGTCCGAAGCGTTCGGGCAAAAACCGGACGCATTTCCCGAATACGTGGAGATCGGGCAGGATCGGTGCGAGCGTCTTTTTTCGGGGATTCTCGCGGCAAAAGGTTTTGTACGCGCCCGCCGCGATCAGCCGGGTAAACCGCGCGGCGTCCTTTTCCGAAAATCCCTTTGCGAGCAAAAAGTCGTACAGATCCTCGCGATACCGGATCGTCAGACCGCAACTTTCCCGCAATCGGCGGGAGAACGGAATAGCGTTCTTTCGGCGGACGAGTTCCCCGTAGGCGACCTCGGGCTCACGTTCCCGGATGACCTTCAGTTTTGCGATCCGGTCCTCCCGGAAATCGTGTTCGCGCCGGTTGAACAGTCCGATCTTCCGGACGTCGGGCGGAAGATCCTCGTCCCGGCAGTTTTCTTTCAGCCACCGGATGAAGGCGAGGAGTTCGTTCTTCGCCATCGGGGGCGGATCGGACGGGGTGACGGGGGGACCTTTTGAGAACTTGATCGTGTTTCCGTCGATCGAGAATGAGAGTTTTGTCATCTTGTCCTTTCCCCGAAAGAGAGTGAAAAAGAAAACACCCTGACAAAGACGGGATGCAGTCCAAGATGTGTCCCATCGTTCAGCCTTTGGCACCTTGCCTTGCGGTAGGTTGTCGTACGGTCACAGGGGCTGTCCCTCGCGTACTCTCTATGGTGATTGTTTTATGGAATTGTTCGCTTGAAAGCGGGCGGTTTTTTCATTCCGGCGCTATTATACCACGCACCCCCCGCTTTTTGTCAAGGGTCATTTGACCTGTTTTTTCCGTCCGCCGTCGGATGAGACGTTTTTGGTACACGAAGCCGTCGGCGTTTGTTTTTTTTGCAAAAGAAAACATCCCGCACGACGGGATGCTTCAACTATGTCCCATCGTTTCAGCCATTGGCACCTTGCCTTGCGGTAGGTTGTCGTGCGGTCACAGGGGCTGTCCCTCGCGCACTCTTTATGGTGGCGTCATTATAGCACGGATTCCCGATTTTTGTCAAGTCCTTTTGAAAAAGTTTTTTTCGCGGGTTTTCGGGGCGAAAAACACGCTTCCTTTTATTATACGGCGGCGCGGATTTTTTTTTGACGGCTCGCCCGGAGCTGCCCCGCGTATATAGAATACCACACCTCCCGTACCGAAAACGGGACGCGGAATATGCCGGACGAAACGCGGAGCGCCGACGGAGCGAATCGAAACGCCGAACCGAACCCCGCGGGCGGGGTTCGGTCCGGTGTTACATATTTGTACGGATGTGTTCGATGGCGCTTTTTTCGAGGCGGGAGACCTGCGCCTGCGAGATGCCGATCTCGGCGGCGATCTCCATCTGGGTCTTGCCGCGGTAGAAGCGCATCCGGATAATGTCGCGCTCGCGCTGCCCCAGTTTTTCCATCGCCTCGCGGAGCGCGATGTTCTCGATCCAGATCTCGTCGGAGACGCTCTCGTCCTTCAGTTGGTCGATCACGTAGACCGCGTCGTCGCCGTCGCCGTAGACCGAGTCGTAGAGCGAGACCGGCTCGACGATCGCCTCCATCGCCTGCGAGACCGCCGCGGGGTCCTCCCCGAGCGTGCGGGCGATCTCCTCGACCGTTGGCTCGCGCCCTGTCTTCCCCGTCAGGTCTTCTCTTGCCGAGAGCGCTTTGTAGGCGAGGTCGCGGGTCGAGCGGGTGACCCGGATGCTGTTGTTGTCGCGCAGATAGCGCCGGATCTCCCCGATGATCATTGGGACGGCGTAGGTCGAGAATTTCACGTCGAGGTCGAGTTTGAAGTGGTCGATCGCCTTGATCAGACCGATCACCCCGACCTGAAACAGATCGTCCGGGTTCTCATTGCGCGAGGAAAAACGCCGGATCACAGACAGCACCAGCCGCAGGTTCCCGAGGATCAGCCGATCACGCGCCGCTTTGTCCCCCGCCTGCGCCGAGGCGAGCAACTCGCGTTTCTCCCCGTCGGATAGCGTAGCCAGACTCGCCGTATCGAGTCCGCTGATCTCGACCTTGCCGCCGTTTTTCATACCGTCCTCTTCCTTTCCCTCGGGGATATGGAAAGTATGGACGGGCGGGGCGGTTTTTAATCCTCTCACGGAAGGATCGGGGCTTGGAAAATCATTCCGCGGAGCCCTCCGCGTCGCCGCATTCGGTAAGGAAACGGAGAAGGAGCGCGGAGCGGGTCTTGCACGCGGAAACGCCGTCGCGCACCACGCTGCGGTACCCCATCCCGTAGCCGCGGAAGCCCATCCAGAGCAGAGCGAGCAGACGGAACGCCGCCGAGATCACGGCAGACGCGGTCAGCCCGTCCGCCATCGTGAACGCCACCGAGACCGTAAGGAAGGTCCCGGCGACCGACGGCACCATGGCGAAGACCGTCGACCGGGTCCTCTGCGCGCCGGGGGACACGGGGGCGATCCGGCGCCTGCTCTTTCCCGCACTCGAAAGCAGACGGTCGGGCGGGAGTTTCAGAAGCCGGACGGCGCCGACGCGTCGGATCACGCGGCGGGTGCGGCGCGGAAGAGCGCGATAGCGGGCGGGATCGGAGACGATCGCCGCGAAGTCGGAAAGAGACAGTCCGACCGCCGCCAGACGGTCCGCCCGCGCCTCCTCCCGTTCCTCGATCGCCAGCCGGCGGCAGAATCCTGCGAGTTCCGAAAGGTACCCCGAACGGCGGACCCTGTCGGCAAGCCCGGTCCATTCGTCCCGCGCCTCCGCGTATTCGGGGCGTTCCTCCCCGGCGCGGCATCCGGCGTCGCTCATCGAGGTATACATCATAAAGATACAGAACATCGTGACCGACATCTGGACCGTGACGTGTTCGACGGGCTTCGCGGACAGCGACGGCTCGGTGAAGAAGATCATGATCGAGACGAGGAAGGTCAGGGCGCCGATCACGATCCCGGCGCCGCGTTTGATCCGGAGTTCCCCGAGCCCGCGCAGATCGCCGCCCGTCATTTCCCGTCACCCTTTCCCCGCCCGAGGGCGAACAGGACGCTGCCGGGGACCGACGAAACGAGACCGACCGCGGCGACGCAGCGCATCTCGTAGGCAATCGAGCCCGTCACGGTAAAGAACACGAAGAGGAACAGATAGACCTTCCACGCCGAGAGATTGCGGAAGAACGTCCCGATCGCCCGACGGAGCGGGACCAGCGCGACGGCGATCAGCAGGCAGGAGAGCAGCGAGACCGTCCGCGTCCCCTCCCCGCGGGAAACGAAGAGCGGGAACCACCACAGCGTCGCGATCAGCGCCGGCACGGTCGAGACCGCCCATCCGAGGACGAGGAACAGCAGCCGTCGGCGCGTCACGGGGAGACCTCCCCTCCGTTCTCCACCGCGTCGAGCGCACGGCGGTAGATCGCCGCGAGTTCCTCCTTTGAGGTGACGGGGAGTTTCGCCGCGGTGAAGACCTCTTTCAGCATCTCGACCGCCGCGAGATTCAGAGCGGTCAGTTTCCCGTCGTTTTCCGCCGCCTCCTCGATCCTTTTTTCAAGCTCGGCGGTGCGTTCCGAGAGCGCGGCGAAGAGATCCCGCATCCCGGACAACTCGGCAAGGACGGGCTCCGCGTCGGAGAGGAAATCCGAGAGCAGGCGGCTCTGCCTCTCCTCCGCTCGCTTCGCGCCCTCGGTCAGACGGTCGACCCCGGCGGCAAGCCCGTCGAGCCCGCACTTCATCGCGGGGAGCAGACCGCGGCGGGCGATCCAGGCGAGCAAAACCGTCCCGACAAGCGAGAGAGCCGAGAAGATCTCGCCCGCGTGTTCGTCAAGGAAATTCCCGACGATCTCGGCAAAACTTGCGCCCGCCCCCCTGTCGGGATCAGCATTTTCGGAGGCGGTCTCCGCAGGATCGGCGGCGGGGTCGTCGTCGTCGGCGGGAGCAGCGTCCCCCTCCGCGCAGAGGGCGGTCAGGGGACAGACGAACAGGAGCAGGCAGACGAGGAGCAGCGCCGCGATACGCGCGGCGGCAAATGCGGTTTTTTCGGTTTTCATCATGATTCCTTTCTTTTTTACGGGAGGATCCCGGTGTCGTCTTCAAGGTTTTTGACGCGGGCGGCAAGGTCCGCGAGCGATCCCGACAGTTCGGCAAAGCGGCGGTCGAAGGCGGCGATCAGGTCGGGCAACTCCGCCCCCGCCGGGGAGAACAGTCCCCCGGTCAGACGGACCCCCTCCGAGGGGATATTTTTTCCGTCGGCGCGCTTTAGAGTCAGCCGGTTGACGCCGATTTTGAACGCCGTGACCGGCACGAAAGAGACCGCGTTCGCCGCGGGAAAGGAGCGTCCGTTGACCCGGACCGCCGCGATCCCGGCGGGGAGCGACAGTCCGACCGTCCCGTTCTCCCCGGTATCGGCGCCGCCCGTGAGCAGGGCATAACTGTCCCCGACCATCTTCACTTTCAGCATCTCGGATCTCCCCCTTTCGTTAGATACGCCGGCATTTGCAAACCGGCGGCTTTTTGCGGGCGCGCGACCCGCGAAGAAAACGCGTCCGTCACAGGTCCACCCCCCTTACCGCCGCCTCCCACGCGCCGTCGTACCACAGGGTGACGGTGTAGTGCCGTCCCCCGACGGGGAGGAACGCGCCCTCCGCGACGTCGTCGCCCGACCAGCGGATCGCCGCGGGATAATCGAGCGAGACGTTCCCCGCCGGCGTATCGAAGACCAGCGTGCAGCGGAAGGCGGGCGAGGGAGAGACGGGCAACGTCAGCGACAGTTCCGCGACCGTCCCGCACCGGTATTCCGCCCCGTCCGAGGGCGTCAGTTCGTCCCCCGTAAAACTTTCGGGGGAGACGGCGTTCGCTTTGCTCGCAAGGCAATCGGAAAGCGTCGCCGTCCCGACCGACAGGTAGCCCGCGAAGTCTCCGTTCAGGACGTCCTTGAACAGGTCGGTAAGGGTGTGCCTCGCGTCGGTCGAGGGAAACATCCCGGTCAGGATCAGATCCGCGATCGCCTCCTCCTTTTCGGCGGGGCTCCTGTTCAGCACGTCGATCAGTTCGTTCAGCCGCTCTGCGATATAACGCGGGAGACGGTCGAAGCGTTCCTTCAATTCCGACGCCGAGAGCGCCTCGCCCCCCGACGCGCAGTCGCCGTTCGGACGGGTCGGGAGCGAGACCACGCCCTGTTCGTTCATTTCGCTTTCGGTCAGTAGATCAATCACGATTTTTTACACTCCCCTGCGGGGAGAACTCCTTTCTTTTATCGGGCGGAAATTCACTTGACCTTGCCGGCGTCCTCCGCCCGGTAGAGGATCGCGCGGACCGTGACGGGACGATCGAACGCAAGGGTCTTGATCCGATACCGCTTTCTGTGCCAGAGCCGGCATTTTTCCCGGAATACCGCCGTCCCCGCCCCGCAGGGAGAGAACGAGAACGCCGAGAAATCGACGTCGGACAGATCGATCCCGCCCGCGTCGATACGGAAGGTTTGCGACGGCGTTTTCCCGTCGGACGAGACCGTCAGATCGAACGTGGAGCGCGGGAGCAGATCGAGATCGAGAAACGCAGAGCCCGCCACGGTGTTTTTCCGGCAGGTGGGCAGTCCGCCGTCGTCCGACGCCGTCTCCAGCAGAACGGGGATCGGGTGCCCGTCGAAATCGTACCACTCGGACGCGATCTCCCCGGGATGTTCCTCCCGATAGCGGGCAAGTTCGGCGTCGGTCATCCCGGAGAGTTCCGGCGTCGGCGGGAGCCCGCGCTTGTCGGTGTTGAAGCGGAAGAGTTTCCCCTCCGCCGTCCCGAAGAACAGTTCGTCCCCCTGCGCCGCGACCGCGGTGGCTCGGGACAGCGTTCCGTCGGCTTTTTCACGCCCGCCGTAGACCGCGTATTCGTGCCCGCCGACCGTGACCGAAAGCACCCCGCCCTGCTCCGTGACTACGCCCGTCGTTTCGGTATCGCGGAGTTCGGGCGGCGCGAGTTCGATCTCGAGTTCTTCCGCCGCGGGCGACAGAGCCGACGAGAAGCGGTAGACCGTCCGGTCGCCCGTATGCCCGCCGACGCCCGACAGCCGCCACCACTCGAAGCCCGTCGCGCCCGAGGGCTGCTCTCTTTTCTGCCGCCCGTCGCCGAGCAGCACTTCCCCGCCGGGCAGGAAGACGGCGAGGTACCCCTCCCATACGGCGAGCCGGATCCGGGAGGGTTCGGGCGGAAACAGCGGCGCGATCCCCTCCGAGCGGCAGACGGAACTCCGTTCGTAGGTCAGCCCGGTCGGAAGAACGCTGTGTACTCCCGCGCCCGAAACGAAGGTCGGCGCGTCGCGATACAGGATCGCGTCCCCGACCTCCCCGAGCGAGCCGTTGCCGCTCTCTCTCGGATAGATCCGGGGGAGCCGGTCGTCGCCGGTGGCGGACGCCGTGTGACGGTAGACCCCGCCCGTCCCCTTTCCCGACGTAAAGACGGTCAGGGCGTCGGGACCCGCGACCAGCGAAACGACGGCGTCGCTCCCCTCTCCGTCGCGGAAATACTGATAGACCCCGAAATACCCGCCGTCCATATTCCCGGCGGCGGTCCGACAGGAATAGAAGACCGCGTCGGGGATCGCCGGGTTGCCGGACAGAAACAGCCGTCCGTCGTAGACCGCGAGCAAGCGGCAGCCCCGGATCATCCCCGCGATCTCCTCCCTGTAGCCGGGGAGCGCCTCGCGCACCGATTCGGCGCCGGGACGGCGGTCGGCGGACGAGACGGTGACGATCAGACGCCCGCCGCGGAGTTTTCTTCTGTCCGCGGTCGTGACCGTGACCGACACGGCTTTTTCGTTCTCGTAGGCGACCGAATAGACCGGGTCTCCCGTCGAGGTGCGAAGGGTCGTCCCGTCGAGGGTGACGCCTGTCACCGAATCCGCCGGCGCGTCGAGGGTGAGCGTGTAGGCGTCCCCGAACTCCCCCGCCCCCTCCGACCCGTTGATCGGGGTAAGGGACGTCAGGCACGAATTCCCGAGGATCGAGACGCCGACCTCCGCGTCGAAGTCCGCCCCGCCGTAGTGCAGCGCGGCGAGCGCCGAGCAGCCGTAGAAGGCGTAACTCTGCACCGTTTTGAGCGTGCCGGGGAGGACCAGGGTCGCAAGCGCCGAACATCCCTGAAAGGCGTTCAGCCCGATCCGGGTCAGTTCTTCCCCGCCCGAGAACGCGGTGAGGGCGGTGCAGTTCCGGAACGCGGAGGCGTCGATCCGGGTGATCCCGTCGGGGCAGACGACGCTCGTTACGGTCCGGTTGCCGTCGAAGGCGTGTCTGCCGATCGCGGTCAGCCGGAGGGTCTCCCCGTCCACCCGAACGGTCTCGGGCAGATAGACGTCCCCCGAAGCCGACGCCGCCGAGACAAGGATCGCCTCTCCCTCCCGGCTCCCCTTCCCGTACCGGACGTCCCCTGAGGAGTATCCTCCGGGGTCGGACAGGTCCGCCGCGATCCTGTAGACGTCCGAGAGCAGGTTCGCCGGCTCGTAGGGCTCGCCGTTCAGGATGCAGGTCGGGACGTAACCCTCGACCTCCTGACTGGTGAGCAGGGCGTCGGTGCCGGCGTACGGGACCTCCCGGACGCGGACGAAATGCGTCCCCGCCGGCCGGGCCGTATTCGTCCGACATGGTCTTGCTGTCGGCCGAGATGCGGCCCGAACCGGAGAGGGTCCCCGCGCGGATGTTGACCGCGCCGCCGGCGCCGGTGTAGTAGTTCGCGCCGCCGGCCTCCGCCAGGATGCCGCCGTCGTTCACGAGGGCGCCGTCCACCACGAGCTTCACGATCCCGCCGCCGGCGGTCCGGCTGCCGCCCGCGCCGGCGGGGTCAAAGCCCGAGGACGCGCCGATCCTGCGGTGGTTGATCCTTGCCATCCGTATCCCTCCTTACCAGCCGTTCCCGCGCACCGCGAGATCCCCGTCGAAACGGCGGAGAGACGCGCGGAGGGCGGCGTATTTACGCAGATAGACCTCGTAGTAGAACCGCGCTTTTTCGGGCGCGTCGTCAAGCCAGAGGAACGAGGCGACGAGTTCCGGGAGCAGAGCGGCGGCGGCGGGTCCGAGCGGGATCAAGGCAGACGCGCCGTCGTCCTCCGAGACCGTTTGGGGCGAGAGCCGGACCACCGCGGTATATTCCCCCGCGGGGGCGTTCGCCGGAAGCAGGAGCGCGTCGCCCGACGTCTTGTATTCCCCGGTATAGGGCGCGCCCCGATACTCGACGAAGGGCGCTTCGAACGCGAAGAAGTCGGGGCGCTCGTCCCGGACGCGGTAGGAAAGATACCCGCTCTCGTCGAACAGCCCGTCCGCCGCGTCCGAGTCGAAGGCGCGGACCGAGAGGATATCGCATCCCCCGCCGCCCTCTCCGTCGGTCACGAGAAGCGTCCCCGCCCCCGAGACCGTCCGGCAGAAGGTCGCCGTCCTTCTCCCCGTCGAGAACGGAAAATCGACGTCGCCGTTCCCGTCCCGAAGGGTCAGGACCCCCTTTCCCGAAACCTTGGCGGAAAAGGCGCGCGCCGAGTCGGGAATTGAGATCGAGACGATCTCCCCGGGACTTTTGCGGATCGGGGAAAAGGCGGGGAGCAGATCAAGAGGAGGACGGTGGTAAAAGACCACCCGCGCACACCGGGGAGAGAGCGCGTCGAGTTCCGCGATCCCGCGGTTGAGCGCCGGGATGAATCCGCGGCGGATCGCCTCGTCGTTCAGACGGGTCTCGAAGCCGAGATAGGCGACCTCCGCCTGCAGCTCCCCGACCGTCATATCGCGGTCGCCCCCGAGACCGAACTCGAACTGTCGACGGCGAGCAGGATGTGCTTGTAGGTGCCGAATCCGACCCCGAAGCGGCATCTGCCGTTCCAGATATAGTTGCCGGTGTGGTTGTCCACCCAGTTGGTGACGGTCAGGGGGATCCGGTTGAAGAACAGGTTGCCCGCGAGATTCTTGTTCGCCTCGCTCGACATGATCATACAGCGATCGTCGGTGGTCTGCCAGCCGGGAAGGATCACGACGTTCCAGTTCCCGTAGTGCAGGTTGATATCGTTGTAGCCGTTGCCGAGCGCGCCGTCGGAGCCGCAGACCTTTTTCGCGATCATCTCGGCGGCGGGGCGGTTGCCGGGCAGGATCAGCGTGTCGGCGGTGTAGCCGAGGGGCTCGCCGTTCTCGTCCTTCATATTCCGGAGTTTCACGGCGAGGGTGGCGAGCGTCTCCTCGAAAACCTCGGTCGAGAGCGTCCGCATACCGCCCGAGGTCGTGCCGAACACGTCGCCCCAGTAGTAGTTCGTCTGCGTGCCGGAGGCGCGCTGCCCGCCCCAGCGGTGCGAGTTGCTGAACAGCGGCAGCCCGTCGGGGGTGGTCAGATCCAGGGTCGCCCGCGCGAAGGTGCCGCTCGCCGCGGTGCCGTTTGCCAGGGCGTACTCGCAGATCTTGTTCTGGGTCTTGAAATAGGCGCGAGTGAAGTTCTCCGCGCGGCGCTTCGCGTCGGCGGCGACCCCGTAGCGGGCGTCCTCCATCATCTGGGCGGTGACGGTGAACTCCTTCATGAACTGGATGTGTTCGATGAACTTCTTGTAGGTCTCCGAGAGATCGTCGTTCTCGGCGCCGGCGCCCTCCTCGACCGAGGTGAAGACCCCGAACTCGTTCTGCCCGACGACGGTCTCTCCGAAGCGGTCGGAGGTCTCGACGTTAAAGAGCCAGTCGCGGACGCCCCCCTGTTTGGTGAGGTTGTCCGACTCGTGCTCGATGATCATTTTGATCGGGGTCTCCAGCCGTCCGATCTGGGCGTTCACCAGCCCCGAGGATTTTGCGTATACGATCGACATTCGTTTACTTCCTTTCTGTCATTTTTCAGGCGAGCGGGAAGGTCACGAGGACCTTGTCGCCCGTGAGAGCCGCCCCCGCGGGGTCGAACAGGATCGCGCCGCGCACGGAGTTCGCGACCGCGGTCGCGGAAACGCCCGAAGACGCGATCTTGTATTCCCCGCCGACCTTCATCGAACCGATCGCGGCGGTCAGGGGCGCCTCGAACACCATACCGGGGAGCAGATCGGTCACAAAGATCGAGGTCGCTCCCGACGCGGCGTCGCGCTCGACGATATGCGTGGCGAGGACGGTGGTGGAGACGGTCAGGGGGGTCACGACCCCCGCCGCGATGTTGACCGGGGTGCCGGCGGCGATCGCCGCCGAGAGAGCGGTGACCGCGACCGTGCGGGACTCGGCTTCGTTCCCGCGTCCCGAGAGGATCTTTACGAGTTTATACATTCTGTGTTCGTCCTTTCTTTTTCGGTTATCCGTTTTCGTTCACGCGGCGGTAGAGCGAGGCGATCTCGCGGTCGGGAAGCCCCGGAAAGAGCCGTCTCGCCGCCTCGATCTCCCCGACCGTCATCCCCGCCCCGCCGGAGGCGGCGCGTCCGGGGACCGACGCGTGCAGGTGCGCCCTTCCCCCTCTGTCGGGGGAGGGTTTTTCGGGATTTGCGCCCCGAACGGCGTAATACGCCTCCTCGACCGAGAGCCCGAGTTCGCGAAGTTCCGCGAATCGGATCGCCCCCGGCATCTCTCCGAGGTGACGGTACGCCGCCGTTTCGGGGTCGAGCAGCCGCAGCTGAGCGAGGTCTTCCTCCGCCTGCCGGCGGAAGGATTCGTCCTGCGCGGGGTCTGTTTCGGGCGCGGGGTCGTCGGGCTCATCGGGCTCGCTTGCCGCGTCGGGCAAAGCGGCCTCGTACGCGTCCGGCGGCGGCGCCGATCCCGTCTCGGGTCCCGCGTCGGGGGTTCCGGGCTCGGTTTCGGGTACCGTTCTGATTTCGGTTTCGTCCATGATCTTTCGTCCTTTCTTTCGTCTTATCCTCTTCCGTCGCCCGCGGGACGGATCACCGTCGACGCCGGTTTCTCGGTTTCGGCGTGCGGCGCCTCGATCCGTCCGCCGCGATTGGTGGCGTAGGGATTCGGCTTGGTTTCCGTTCTTTTGTCCTTCATCTGATCACCTCCCGTCTCGTTTATTTACCGCTCCCAATCGGAGGCGTCCGAAACGTCCCCTTTTGTTTGCGGGTCTTCGACCGTTTTCCGCAGTTTTTTCGCGTCCTCCTCCGGGACCCCGAACGCGCGTGCGAGCAGTTCCGCCTCCGCGCCCGACAACCCCGCGGACAGCGAGACCGTGAGCACGCCCGCGATCCCCTCACGGAGCCGGCGGGTCCCGTATTTCCCGAGCGACGGGGCGACCCGCGAGACCAGCCGCGCCCGATCGTCGGTAAGACCCGCCGAGAGCGCGTCGACGTAGGCGTCCGAGATATTCGTGACGCGGGTCGACGCGAGGTTGGACAGCGTTTTCTTCATCAGCTTGTCCTGGGCGTTTTCCCAATCCTTGAGATAGGCGAGATAGCCCTTCCCCGTATCTCTTTCGGCGTTTCGCTCGGCGACTTCGGCTATGGCTCTCCGGTACGTCTCCTCGTTCTTTTCACGCAGATAATCGGCGTAGCCCGAACGGTCGAGCCCCCGGTCGGAGAGCGCGTCCGCCGCGGCGCCGTAGTCGGGCGCGTTTTTTGCGCGTCTCGTGCGGGCGGCGCGAAGTCCGGTCCCGTCGTTCTGCGGGGCGGATCGCTCCAGCCATTCGGCGTAGGTCAGACTGCGGTTTTTTCCCTCAAGTAGTTTCGAGAGCGCGCCGGAGGTCGTCTTTTTCCCCGAGGAGTCGAACAGGGTCGAGATCAGCGACCCGGTCGTTTTGACGCTCATTCTCCCGATCCACCTCCTTTCCTGCTCCGACACCGCGGAAGTATTCCACCTGATCCCGCGCGAACGGGTAGTGCGCCCTCTCCTGCTGCTGCCAGTAGCGGAGCAGCGTGCCGGGGTCTCGGGGATCCCCGAGGGTCCCCGCCTTGAGGTTGGCGAGATTGCGCTCCCAGAGCGATTCGCGCCCGACCTCCGCCCCCTGCCCGAGATCGGCGGAGAAAAGGAATCGGTCGTCGACCGAATAGACCCCCGTTTCGGGATCGAAGCGGTAGAAATCGTAGCGGTTGAAACTGACGTTCTGCTCCCTGCCCCACGCGTCGAGATAGCACAGATCGCGGGTCTCGTCGGCGTAGGAAAGATAGTAGAGGAAGATCAGCCGGTCGAGTTTCGCGTAGGCGGCGTTCTTCATCCGACGCTTGGATTCCAGCCGTCCCGCCGTCCGGGAGACCTGGAGCTGCCGTGCGACCCCGGAGACGTTGCCGACGTTCTCGTCCATCCCCTGATAGGTGTCCGAGATGCCGACGATGCGCTTTGCCTGATCGTAGAGCCGCTCTGCCTCCAGAACGTCCCGCGAGATGTCGGGGGTGGTGTCCACTTTTCCATACTGCGCGGCGCTTTCGCCGGGGCGGAGGCGGATCACCTGTCCGAACACGCTGTTGTTGACCGAGATCTGCGCGTCCTCCGGAACGATCGGGGTGACCGACCCGCGCATCAGTTTCTGGAGGATGCGCGACTCGACCTTGTTGATCGCCTGCTGCTGCGGACGGATAAAGGTGCAGTCCGACTGACCGAGCAAGCGTCTGTCGGACGCGGTATTGCGCCGGATCACGATCGGGAACTCGTCGATCTCGTAGTACGGGAGTTCCGTCGGGACCCGTCCGACCGAGCCGTCGTTCCGCAGGTATGCCGTGACGGCGGGGATCGCGCCGCCCCCCGACAGGGGAACGGGTCTTATCGGGCGCTCCGCGTCGGCGTGCCAATCCCCGATCCGCCGTTTGAAGTAGCCGACGGCGTCCTCGAGCACCGCGTCGCCCGAAAAGACGAAGCGGCAGACCGAGCCGTCCTCGCCGCGGTAGTAGCAGACCACGACGGTCACGGTCTCCCCGATCCCGTCGGATCCCCCCTCCCGCCCGGCGTCGGCGGCGACCTCCGGTCCGACCCCGTAGCGGCGGCAGAGTTCCTCCCTCGTCGTATCGAAGCGGAAGAAGCAGTATTCCATATCCTCGATCCGGCAGAGTTCGGGCTGCGGGAAGAAGTCGCGGGGCGAGATGCAGTCGATCCGTACCCCGCCGCGCCCGTTCCCGTTCTCCTCCCACTCGACGAGCCACACGCTCCCGCCGTAAACGTAGGCGTAGCGTTCGTCGAGATCGTTCATCTCCTCAAACGGGAGTTCGTCGCGTACCGAAACGCAGAGCCGCTCGATCGCGTGGGCGAGCCGTTCGCGCTCCTCGCTGTATTCCGCCGCCGTCACTTTGGGCTGCGGGATCTCCGACGAGACCTGGCTCTCGACGATCTCGTAGGTGATGTTGCGGACCGCCGCGGCGCGTTCGGTCGAGCCGTCGATCCTGTCGTCGCCGCGGTACTGCCGTTCGTTTTTTTCGAGTTCCTCACCGATCCCCGCGAGCCGCTCCTTCGCCTCCTCGTAGAGCGAGGAGAAAAACGAGAGCCGGGAGACCCCTTCCTCGATTTTCAATCTGTTCTCTCCTTTGTCGTTCGTTTTTTCATCCGGGTCTGCCGTACCGGCGGAGCAGGTATTCCCGCCCCGCGCGGTCGGCGTTCTCGTAGTCCTCCCACCGGTCGGGCGTCCAGTCGTTTGCCGCCGCGATCTCCTTTGCCGGAGCGGGATTCGCGTAGTAGATCGCAAATCCCCGGAGCGCGTCGGGGGCGTGGGTGAGCTTATGCGGCTCGCTCCTGACGTCCCCGGGACGCAGAGGATCGCATTCGATCTCGGAAAGACACCGGATCAGTTCGGTACAGCCCCGGAAGATCCGGAGCCGGGGAGGACGGTCCCCCTCCTGCTTCAGCAGTTCCTTGACCGCGAGCCAGCCGGTCTCCCGATCGTTCTCGGTCTTGGTCAGACGCACGCCGTACTCGGCAAAGAGCAGGGCGCGCGAGCGCCCCGACTCCTGGCTCCTTGCGAACAGGTCCGGGGGCGCGAGGGTCGCGTAGACCCCCTCTCCCTCCCCCTCCGCCGAGAGGATGGCGCGGGCGGCGTCCGAGATGATGAGATCGGAGCGGCAGACCTCCCGGTAGATCCAGACGTTGCCGTCGGGATCGAGTGCCGCCCAGAGACAGGCGAGCCGGTCAAGCCCGTAATCGAGCGTCCGGTATTTCCGCCAATGCGCCGGGATCGGGAAGGGATCCACGGTGTGAAGATCATAGCGGAACTCCCGGAAAAACCTTCCCTCGAGAAGGTTCCAATCCCCGTAGAGCAGCGCCCGCCTCTGCTCCTCCGGCAGAGCCAGCAGGCGCTCGCGGTATTCGGGATCGGCGCGTACGAGAAAGGGGTTGTCGTCGATCTTTGCGGGAAGGAAGATCCGGCTTCCGCCGTCCTCCCCGCGAAAGGGCGAATCGGGGGGCGAGGGGTCGATGAAACGCTCCTTCACCCAGGCGTGACCGATCCCGCCCGGATTGGTGCTTGCCTTGATCTGCTTCGGGTAGCCGTTGGTCCCCCGGAGCCGGGAAAGCATATAGACGTACTGGAACTCGGTAAAGTGGGTCAGCTCGTCGAAACGGATCACGTCGTACTCCGCCGACTGGTACCGGAACACGTCCGATTCGGTCGCGGAATAGCCGAAGTCGATCAGCGACCCGTTCTTGAATCTCCCGGTATGACTGCTCCCGTTGTAGACGTAGACCGACCGGGGAAAGAGCGACTCCGCGACGCGGATCAGGGACTTTTCGAGTTCGGGATAGGTACGGCGGAGGATCAGTTGTTTCGAGCGCGGGTAGCGGAGCGCGTAGAGCAGCGCGTCGATCAGCTGCCCGAACGATTTGCCCCCGCCCGCCGCCCCGCCGAACAGGACCTCCCGCTCGGAGGCGTCGATAAACGCCCGCTGCCTCGGCGTGACGCGCAGGGCAAGACGTTCAGCCGGCATCCCCCGGCGTTCCCCCGTCCAGCACCTCGATCACGACCGACAGTTCTTCGGGGCGGTCCTCCCCGTCTTCGCTCCCAATCCCGTAGAGCGGGAGCAGGAACTTGACGAGCGAGGCGTCGTAGCGTTTCAGAAGCCCCTGCCGGATCAGATGGTCGGAGAGGATCGCGCGGCACTCCGCCACGGCGCGGGCGAACGCCGGATCGCGGGTCTTCCATTCCCCGACCGTCGCGACGTCGACCCCGAGCAGTTCCGCTCCCCCCGAAAAGGAGGGAAGTTCTCCCCCGGCGGCGCACGCGCGGAAATAACGGATCATTTTCTCCCCCGCGTCGGGGGGAGGGAGCGTTCCGTCCTCCCGACGTTCTTTCTCTATGTCCGATTCGGTCATCCCGTTCCGCCTCCTTCCTTTTTTCGGATCGCCCCGCCGACTACCCGGTCCCAAAGAAACCAAAGCGGTTCGTACCTGCCGTGTCCTGCGGCGGCGATCAATGCGTCAGGCGCACGCTTTTCACCTGTTGCGTGACTATTATAACACGCCGCGAAAAGAAAAAGGGCTCCCGTTTTTCCAAATATCCGACCGAAAAAGTCTATCATTTCTGTTTATCTTGCGCATCCTGCCGTCGTTTTTTGTCGTCACTTGACAGGTGACAAAAGGAAACTGAAAAAAGACCCGTTTCCGGGTCTTGGTTTCGGGGTCACGGGGCGGGGACTTCCCCGCTTTCGGGGGATCGCGGAGGGCGGTTTTTCGGCGGCGCGGGGATCCCCGCCATTTCGCGCAGGGCTGCCGTCGCCTCGCGGATGCCTCCGATCCCGTCGATCAAGCCGCACCCGACCGCCGCCTCGCCGTCGAGGACCGAGCCGATGTCGTTCGCCATCACGTCGGTCCGCATCATCACCCGCTCGAACACCTCCCGCTCGATCCGGGAGTGTTCGACGACGAAGCGGACGATCCGTTCCTGCATCTCGCGCAGGTACTCGAAACTCTGCGGCGCCGAGATGACCGTCCCGGTGGTACGGACGGGGTGGACGGTCATGGTCGCGGAGGGGACGATGAACGACCGCTTTGCCGAGACCGCGAGCGGAACGCCGATCGAATGTCCCCCGCCGAGCACCACCGAGACGGTGGGTTTGTCGAGCGACGCGATCACCTCCGAGATGGCGAGCCCCGCCTCGACGTCCCCGCCCACGGTGTTGAGAAGGATCAGGATCCCGTCGATCCGCTCGTCCTCCTCAAGCGCGAAAAGCAGGGGGATCAGATGCTCGTACTTGGTGGTCTTCCGGTTGCTCTCCTCCACGTAATGCCCCTCGATCTGCCCGATCACGTTCAGGCAGTAGAAGCACTCGCGCCCGTTCTCCGCCGTCACGCCGCCGCCCCCGGGCAAAAGGTCCTTTTCGTCCTCTTTCTTTTGCCCGCCCGTTTCCTTTCGTTCCATCCGTTCTTCCCTCTCCCGATCTCGTTTTTGATAGTTTTTGCCGAAGATTCGTTTCTATTCTTTTTTGAGATTATCTTTTCTGCGCATTTACTTTTTTATTTATATATGTTATAATAATCGGCGGAAGAAAAAATCTCAACAAATCGAAGGAGACGATAAGATGGCAAAAGTTATTGTGGAAACCTCTGCGCGGCACGTTCACCTCACCCGTCGGGACGTCGATATCCTTTTCGGCGAGGGGCATCAGCTGACCAAGAAGAAGGACCTTTCCCAGCCCGGGCAGTTCGCCTGCGAGGAGAAGGTCAAGGTCATCGGTGAGCGCGGCGCTCTGACCGCGAGCATCCTCGGACCGGAGAGAAGCGCGGATCAGGTCGAACTTTCTCTCACCGACGCGCGTACCATCGGCGTCAAGGCGCCGATCCGTGAGAGCGGCGATATCGCCGGCAGCGGCGCGTGCAGGATCGAGGGTCCCTGCGGCGCGATCGAGATCAGCGAGGGCGTGATCGCGGCGAAGCGGCACATCCACCTCACCCCCGAAAACGCGGCGGAATTCGGTCTTCAGGACAAGCAGATCGTCAAGGTGAAGGTCAACGGGCTCCGTCCTCTGATCTTCGACGACGTGGTCGTCCGCGTCAGCCCGAAGTTCGCTCCCGCGATGCACATCGACACCGACGAGTCGAACGCCGCTTTCGGCGCGACCGAGGGCGAGATCATCGTCGACTGAAGTTTCGCAAATAATTAAAAGGAGAACGAGATATGAGCAAATGTGAGTACGCGATGTCGAGCGACGTCGCCGCTATGTGCACCGTTGCCCAGGGTCCGAACCACGGTCCCGCTCCTCTTCCCGAGGAGGGCAAGTGGGTACAGGCAAGAGAGGTGTCCGACATCTCCGGTCTGACCCACGGTATCGGCTGGTGCGCTCCCCAGCAGGGCGCCTGCAAACTGACCCTGAACGTCAAGCGAGGCGTCATCCAGGAGGCGCTGGTGGAGACCATCGGCTGCTCCGGTATGACCCACTCCGCGGCTATGGCGGCGGAGATCCTTCCCGGCAAGACCATCCTCGAGGCGCTGAACACCGACCTCGTCTGCGACGCGATCAATACCGCGATGCGCGAACTGTTCCTGCAGATCGTCTACGGGCGCACCCAGTCGGCTTTCTCCGAGGGCGGGCTTGTGATCGGCGCGGGGCTTGAGGACCTCGGCAAGGGGACCCGCTCGCAGGTCGGTACCATGTACGGCACCAAGGAAAAGGGCGTCCGCTATCTCGAGATGGCGGAGGGCTACGTGACCCGGATGGCGCTCGACGCCGACAACCAGGTGATCGGCTACGAGTTCGTTTCGCTCGGCAAGATGACCGACTTCATCAAGCGCGGCGACGATCCGACCACGGCGTATAACAAGTCGATCGGCACCTACGGCAGATTTGCCGAGGCGGTCACCTATATCGACCCCCGCAAGAAGTAAGGAGGACGAGCGATATGGCATTGTTTGAAGGATACGAAAGAAGAGTCGAGAAGATCAACGCGGCTCTCAAAGAATACGGCATCAAGTCGATCGAGGAGTGCCGCGACATCACGCTCGCCGCCGGCATCGACTGCGACAAGATCGTCCGCGAGACCCAGCCCATCTGCTTTGAGAACGCGGTCTGGGCGTACACCGTCGGCGCCGCGATCGCGCTGAAGAAGGGCTGCAAGAAGGCGTCCGACGCCGCCGCCGCGATCGGTATCGGTCTGCAGGCGTTCTGCATCCCGGGCTCGGTCGCGGAGAACCGCAAGGTCGGGCTCGGACACGGCAACCTCGGCGCGATGTTGCTCTCCGAGGAGACGAGCTGCTTCTGCTTCCTCGCCGGACACGAATCGTTCGCCGCCGCCGAGGGCGCGATCAAGATCGCGCTGAACGCGAACAAGGTGCGTAAGAACCCCCTGCAGGTCATCCTGAACGGTCTCGGCAAAGACGCCGCGTTCATCATTTCCCGCATCAACGGCTTCACCTACTGCAAGACCGAGTTCGACCCCTACACCGAGGAGGTCAAGGTCGTCTCGAAGACCGCCTACTCGAACGGTCCCCGCGCGAACGTCCGCTGCTACGGCGCGGACAACGTGCCGGAGGGCGTCGCTATTATGAAACTCGAGCACGTCGGCGTTTCGATCACCGGTAACTCGACCAACCCGACCCGCTTCCAGCACCCGGTCGCCGGCACCTACAAGAAATGGTGCGTCGAGAACGGCGTCAAGTACTTCTCGGTCGCCTCGGGCGGCGGAACGGGTCGTACCCTGCACCCCGACAATATGGCTGCCGGTCCGTCCAGTTACGGTATGACCGACACGATGGGCAGAATGCACAGCGACGCGCAGTTCGCCGGCTCGTCCTCGGTCCCGGCGCACGTCGAGATGATGGGGCTGATCGGTATGGGCAACAACCCGATGGTCGGCGCCACCGTCGCCGTCGCCGTCGCGGTCGAAGAATCCCAGAAGAACAAGTAATCACACATAACAAAACCCCCGGATCGCTCCGGGGGTTTTTTACGTTCATAGGATAGGATCTGCTTGTAAAACACATTTTGCGCAGGTTTGTTCAGCCCTCAAACGTACATTATGCGCAGGTTTGTTCAGCCCTCGAACGTACGTTATGCGCAGGTTTGCGACCGCAAAAGCGAAAAACAAACGACCTCCCGGATGACTCCGGGAGGTCGCCGTGCGGGGGGTGCGGTGCGTTTTTTTCGGTATCGTTCGGACAGTTTCCCGCCGGCGAAGAACGGAGGGAAGGGGCGTTATCACGGCACCGTGGTAATGAAACTCGGGACGACCTTCGCGTTGGTATAGATCATAAAGTCGGAACACTTCGACGCGGCGATCTCCTCACCGTGTTCGTCACGGAGAACGACCGAAACGGTCATTCGATAATTGGAGTAGACGAGATCCTCCGCCTCGAACGCAGCCCCCGTCTTCACCGTGAAGCAAAGCCGCGGGAACTCGATCGTGACGTCGCCCTCGGAGAGATCCGACGCGTCGATCACGGCGGAATAGTACGACGGGTGTCCCGCTCCGGACGCCGCCGTTTCTCCGATCGAGAGAGAGGGGATATACTGCGCGACGTTCGCAAGATCGCCCCCGTACGAGCCGCTTGCCTGCTTTTGCTGAAGCGTGACGGTAACGACGGCGTCTCTGTACCGCTCTCTTACCTGCGCAATGATCGGGGTGAAATCCAACGTCAGAAGCGCCTCGAGCGTTTCCGGAGTATCGTTCAACGCGTTGATGCCGTACGGCGTGAAATCGCCGCGGCTGTCTCCGAAGGGTTCGCAGTAGAGCGTCGCGTTCTCGATATCCGCCTCGGAATAATAGGATCGTGCCGGCGATTCGTCGCAGTTGATCGAGTTCTTGCTGTAGGACGTCGCCGCACTTGAGAAAGCGATATTGGAGGCGGCGGACAGCGTCACTCCGTTTTCATCCTCTCCGTTTCGTCCGGGGAACTGCGCCGCGACCGCGCCGTCGAGCGCGTAGGTCAGCGTCACCGACGCGTTGACCTCGATCGCGTAATTGCCCGCGCCGGAAAACGCGCTTCCGAGATTTTCGGTGACGAACTCGGCAAAGGTCTGCGTCACGCGGACGTTGGCGTTTCCGTACGCCGACGGCGCAACGTCGGGCGTATTGTTCAAAACGTAATCGGTCGAGTAGGACCCCGTCACCGTCGGGGAGCCGAGGATCGCTTTCGTCTGCACGTTTCCCTCGTGGCGGGTCAGATAGAGCAGGAAACTCTGATAGAAGCCCGTCGCGCTGACGTAACCCTTCACCTCGTCACGCAGTTCACCGAGTTCGCTCGAAATGCCGATCCGGACCGAAAGCGTAGCCGTAAGGGCGTTGTTGTCGGAGGTCATCAGAAGCGGCCCGCGCAGGGACGCCGAGGTGATCGAGAGGTCGCTGTGGTCAAAGATCTTGCCCATAACCAGGTGGATCATCGTATGCGCGTTGGTATCGGAGATCCGCGCGGGATAGGTCACGCCGTCGAAGAGCGCCGAAGGAGACGTGACGATGAAATAATGGAAATCGGTATATCCGGCGCCTCCCTCGGTGAAGACCGAGAGGTAATAGCTCTCCTTGAGAGAATTGCCGTCGATCGCGCCGACCGAGACGCTGTACTTCGCGATCTCGCCGTTTTCCAGTTCCGAGTCGGTCGCCGGACGGTACCCCTGCCCGTCAACCGTTACGGTCGCGAGAAGAGGATCGTTCTCCGAAACCAGCGTTCTGCCGTCGCCCGTCGAATTGACGGTCAAGGTCAGCATATCGGCAAAATCCGGCGGCTGGAAACCGTCGCCCGAAAACTGCAGGTCGCCTTCCCCGTCGCGGGTCATCACGGTCTTGAACGCCGACAGATCGAGCGTCCTGCCCGAAAGCGCGTCTCCGAGCCGTGCGTAGTACGGTTTGCCTCCGTTGTTCCGGTCGACGAGCACCAGAACGGTATCCTCGCTGAAATCTTTCAGAACGGAGTTGTTGTTCGCCTTCTGCAAGTTGAGCTGCTTGGCGTAATTCCGGTGCGGATTCTCCCCCGCGTTGATCGCCGTTTCCCATTCGGCGGCGGTGCGGGAATACGTGTATCGGAAGTAGAGGGTGATCGGCTCTCCGACGTTGGCGATCAGGCGCTGACCGAAGAGCGTGGCGTACTGACTTTCCAGATACGTGGTGCCGCCGAGCGCAGCAACGTCGAAATCAAAGGTCAGGACCTTTTTGACAAAGACCGGGACGTAGAGATGATACGCCACTTTTCCCGTGCCCGTCGGCTCGAGGAAACGCACGTCGACAAGCGAACATTGGACCTTGCCGCTGTCGTACGCCGCGTTGGTCATCCGGAACTTGCCGCCCATCAGGCGGAGACTGGCGTCGCCCTGGGTGAACGTGAAATCTCCGTTTTGGTACGCCATCTTGTAGATGACCACCTCGTACTTGTCCGCGGCAGCCGTCCCGTAATCGAACTTCGTGTTGGTCAGAAGACGGCTGTCACTGTTGATGATCTTATGCGAAACGTTTTCGTCGGTCGTCTCGATCAGAAGGATCGGGAAATCGGTCCCGCCGTATCCGATCGTTTCATCCGAGAACATCTCGAGCGCGCCGTTCATCACGGAGTTGAACGCCGCGTAGTTGGTATCGCCCGAGTTTCCCGTATAGTACGCCGTCCCGGAGTAGGCGTAGCGACCGCCCGCGCCGCAGGCGGCAAGGATCGACCGGATCGGAAGATCCCCGACCGACGCGGAAAGTCCCTCTCCGACGAGAACAGACGTGCCGAGCGCGAACGCGGGGTTGGTCGTAGCGTACGGGTTCGCGGCGGGAACGTCCGTATAATCGTCCGCCGCGGTCCCGGTATCGTTGACGCCCGAAAACGCCGTGTTGAGTTTTCCCTGTGAAAAGTCGGCGTAGACCGCGTAACCGTTGTTGTTGTTCTCCGTTGAGGAAAGCGTTTTCGTCCCCGGCGTTACCGCCGCGCTGACGCCGACGAGTTTGACGATCGCCGTGTTGCCGACGTTGTTGCCGAGGATCGCGCCGGCGTTCCCCGATCCGCTCCCCGCGAACGTAACGTCCGCAATACGGAGGTTGTACCCGGCGTAGGTCGTTTTCGCGTTACTGCCCGACAGAGCCCCGAAAAGACCGCCCACGCCCTTGCGATACCCCGAGCCGGACGTCGAGGTATTCACCGTCATCGTGCAGTCGGTCACTTCAAGATTGCGGAAAATAAACGTTTTGACGTTGTTGACCTCCGCGTAGGCGTTGCCGACGACGCCGCCCGCCGTTCCTTCGTTCCCGGTATGATCGGACGCAAACGCGTAGTTTTTGACCGTCAGATCCGCAAAGGTGTAGGTCGAGGCGTTTTTCGTATAGATACGTCCGAGGATACCGCCCGCGTGCAGGCGCGCGGTCACGGACGCCTTATTCGATCCTCCCTTGTCCCCGTCCACCGTGACTCGCTCGATATCAAGCGTCGAGTCTCTCGGGATCACCATACATCCCAGCACGCCGCCGACGGCGTCGGCGTCAAGGTCGACGTGCAGGATCTCGCAGTCCAGCACCGACATTTTGGTACCGCGGACCTTCGCGACGACTCCCGCCGCGGCGGGAAGACCTCTTTGATACATCGCGTCGGTATAGGTCGCCGCGCTCGTCCGGGGGGCGGTCAGCGTACCGCCGACGACCTTGATATACCGGATCTGAAGATAATAGTCGCCGCCCGACGCGTACGCCGTGTCCGCGCAGCCGATGAGACCTCCCGCGGCGGGGCTGCTGCGCTCCCAGATCTCGTCCAGCGCGCCGAATACCGTGATCTCCGTCGGAGCGACCGTGGTCAAAAGGGACGGGTCGCCCGTGATGATCAGTCGGGCAGCGTTGACACCGTTGTTGTTGCCGCCGACGTTGACGTAGCCGAAATAACTGCCCGCCGCGATCCCCGCCCGGACGGTCGCCCCCGAAACGGGACAGTCGGTGACGTAGTTCAGGTACTTTTCGTCGTTTCCGTTCATAGGATTGCAGAAACAACCGACCAGACCTCCGGCGTATTTCGGCCCCTCGACCGTGATCCCGGACAGCGTCACGTTCCGGATCCGCACGGACGTATAGAAGGAGGAACTGTTGGAATACGCCGTTCCGGCGAGCGCTCCGACGTTCAGGACCGAATAGCCCTTCACGTTTGCGTAACTGCAGCTCGAAGCGGAGCCGTCGGATACCAGCCGCAGCCGGTAACACACGCTGCCCGAAAGGGTGAACCCCTCGATATAACCCGATCCGGTCACGTACAGACGGTTGAACAATCCGAAACCGGCGTTGGAGCCGAACATGACCTCTTTCTCGGTCGCCGCGAACGTGTTTCCGTTCACGACGCGGTAGGACGTGACCGAAACGTCGTATTCGGCAAACGACATGTGCAGAGTGACCGTCGGATCCCCCGTTCCGGACATCGACGCGATCCCGAGATGCACCCGGTCGCTCGAGTAGGCGTTCGTCTCGGAATAGATGCTCCCGATCCCGCGGAAGCCCGCCGCGACGTCGCAATCGCCTGTGATCGAGAGGATCGTGTTGGAACGCTTGGTCAGAGCGCGGGCGTAATAGACGTTTCCGTTCTTTTGGGTATAGGTACGGATGACGTACGGGATCCCTTTCAGCGTTCCCGACGCGTCGTAGGCGTCGCCCGACGCCGCCGTATAGTCCGCGCCCGACGCCGTGCCGACGCCGTCGTAGGTCGCGCCGGTCCGCGTCTGTGTCCACGCGCGGTACGCCTGCCAGAAATCGGACAGCGAGGCGTACGCCTGTTCGTTCGAGCTGTTGTAATTTGCCGAGGACGCGCCGCAGTTGACGATCGCTCCGAGGACGTACATCGCCTGCCCGTTCGGGATCTCGACGACGTACTGATCGTTCGAGTTTGCGATCGACAGTTTTGCAAGGTCCGCGTCGAGGTCGGACATAGCGTAGTTTTTGGTCCCGTTCGAGAACGCCGAAACCGCGGCGTACTCGTCGGTCTCGCGGAACGCGTAGCCGGCGAGCACGCGCCCGATGATCGGATTGACGTAGAGCCAACCGTCGTCCGAAACGAAGGAGGTCGTCGCCTCCGTCAGACCGAGGTAATCATCCGCCGTGTTGCGGAAGATCAGCCCGCCGTTGACGATCGTGCCGACGTAGCCGCCGATCGCGATCAGACGCCGGTTGTTATTCGTTCCGGTGGCGGAGAGCGAGAAAGACACGGCTTTGCCCTCCGCCGTCTCGAACGTGACCTTTACGTTATCCACGATATTGTCGCCGCCGACGATCTGCCGGATCAGGGCGCCGTAGGAGAGCTGCCCGTTCGCGTAAAGGTATTCGGTACTGCCCGACGAGAGCGTGATCACGTGACTTCCCCCGACGTCGGTCGCCACATGTACGGTGACGTTTTTCAAAACGCATCCGGTCGACGTGTGGATCAGCGGCTGCGCCGACGCGTTCGTGATCTTGCGGATCGCGCCCGAACCGAGGATCACCCCGTGAAAGGCGTATTCGGGATTGGACGCAGACGCCTGCCCGAGCGCCTCGTATTCTGCGGGCAGTTCGATATCGTTCGTGATCGCGTAGTACGCCCCGGCGAGATAGCGCCGCACGTCGGCGTTGGAACGGTTTGCGCCGCCGTTATCGGAGGTGAAGGTCGACGTGTCGAACGTATAAAGGTATTGACCGTATCCCGTCGCGGTGTAATTGAAGCCGGTCAGATCTCCCGGCAGCTGGATCTTGACCGAACTCGTCACGTCGTCGCCTTTGATGATCCTGGCGATGATCATCAGTTTTTCGCCGCTGTCGATCAGATAGGGTCTGTCGTATTTGCCGAAGCCCAGGATCTCGCTGCTGTAGTTGATGTTGACCGAGAGTTCGTGCTTGTATTCCGCGGGCGCCGCCTTCACGTAGACGTACGGCAGGAAGTACGTCGTAAAGTCGTAGGGGTCGCTCGTTTCGCTGTCGGTTTCCGGATCGACGTAGACGGTCTCCGAACCGCTGTACTTATTCTGCTTGCCGTCGTTCTCGACCGAACTCGTGATCTCGTACCCGTAGGTGACCGCGTGAACGGCAGAGCCGGTCAAGGCGTTCCAGTCTTCGTCGATCGTAAACGTGTACGATCCCCCGCTCTCTCCCGCGTACCGGAAACTGTTGAGCAGCGTGGCGCGGCTGAAGATCGATCTCGTCGTACCGTAGGCGCCGTTCATCGCCGTCGTACCCGCCGGGGAAAGGTCGGTCGACGCGTTGCTCCGGGCGTCGAAAACGATCCGGGAAAAAGTGAAGCGGATACCGTGCGCCGTCGAATTGCCCGCGTCGCCGAAGAGACTGGACGCCGCGATCGCGCCTGCGGTATATCCCGTATGGGTCGCGCCGTCGAGGGTGACGGTCGTATTTCTGCCGATCTTATTGACGAGCAGAGGCGCGTAGGTCGAATCCGCGAAGTGCGCGTCGCCGTTCGAGATATAAACGCCGTCCAGGACGAGATCCGTCATGTTGAGTTCGGTCGGAGTCGGACTGTCGATGCCCCCGAACGTACCCGAAACGAGGAAGCCGCAGATATCGTCCGAGATCTTCGGAACGTTGCCCCGCAGCGTCAGACCGGGCGTTCCCGTTACGGTGA
>CACZAZ010000025.1 GCA_902779285.1 uncultured Ruminococcus sp. | reverse complement strand
AAACTCACGTTGCAGTCGGCGTTCTTCTTCGCCACTTTCGCGAAGGCGTGGATCTCGCTCGTCTCCTTGACGAACGCCTTGATGACCCGGATGCCGGTAAAGTTCTCCTGCGTGAAATCGTAGAGTTTGTCGTATTCGCCCTGCCGCTCTTCCCATTTCAGCGCCATAAACTTCTCGACCAGCCCGCCCCAAACGATGATCAGGATCATCGGGATCATCGAGAGCAGGGCGAGCGCCCAGTCGAGTTTGAACATCCTCTGGATCACGAGGACGCCGAGGAAGAACGCGTCGACCAGCTGCACGGTCCCGAAGCCGGTGAACTCCTCGATGGTCTCGAGGTCGGTCGTGAACCACGACATGATCGACCCGATCTTGGTCGAATGGTAGTAGGTCGGGGAGAGCCGCTCGCTCTTTCGGAACATTTCGCGGCGAAGCCCCGCCTGGATGCGGAGGGACGCGTTGAACAGCGTGTAGCGCCAGATCATACGTCCCGCGAACATCACGCCCGCGACGATCAGAAGGACCCCGGCGATCGACACCACCGCGTCGACGGTGGCGTTCCCGTCCTTCAGCAGGTCGACCAGTTTGCCGAGATACTCGGGCTCGAACAGTTGGACGTAGTCGACGGCGATAAGCGAAAAGATCCCGACAAGGAAGAAATACCAGTATCGGGCGTAGTATTTGTTCAGGTGTTTTGAGAATAACAGCATGGTCTTTCGGGGATTCTCCGTGACGTCGCCGTGCGTCGCATACGCACGTAAGGGTGAATACAAGTTCTATCATTATAACAAAGAGTTTCCGAATAGTCAACCTTTTTTTCGAAAAAACGCGTTTGCGGGGTCGGGTACATACTTTTGCCCGCCCCCCGGCATACTACCCGCAAACGAAAAAGGAGAGACGAAAATGGAACAGGAAAAGAAGAAACCGAAGATCGAGGAGTTCCCCGGCAGGACCTCCGAGACCGTGATCCCGCACACCCCGGAGATCCCCGATCCCCCCGTCCCCAACCGGGCGTGGACCGAGATGAAACTGGGACGGGATATCGACGATCTGACGCCGGAAGAACGGAACGATCTCTATATCGGTCACGACCCCCTTATCTGAACGTCAAAACCAGCTCCGATTTTTTATCGGAGCGCTTGCTTTTTCCATTGTCCGGTGCTATAATGGGGAAAAAGCATAAACGAGGTACGCGCTCTATGATGATCATGTCCAACAATATCTGGAAATGCGACGACAACCTGCCGTCGTGGAAGGAAAGGGGCGGCGACTGCTCCGCCGAGGTCCGCTCGAAGGGATTGCTCCGCGTCTACCGCGATCTGCTCCCCGACGTGCTGGGGCTTCAGGAATCGTCGGTCAGGATGGCGACGCTCCTGATGGAGGGGCTCGCGGACTGTCCCGACGGGAAGGGCGGGGTCGCCCGGTACGAACTGATCACCGGCGGGGACACCCCGATCATCTACCGCCGGGATAAACTGAAACTGATCGAGAGCGGTTTCTTCCTTTATTCCGAAACCATCCCGGGTCTTCCGGAGAAGTACAACAACGGCGAGACCAAGTCGTTCTGCTGGGGGCTGTTCGAGGACCGCGAGACCAAAGCGCGGATCGCCGTGATGACCACCCACCTGTGGTGGCAGTCGCACGAAAAGGTCCCGGGATCGCGGGAGGCGCGGGAATACCAGTTCCGGCAGGCGGACGCAGCCCTCTCTGCCGTGATGGAAAAGTACGGCTGCCCCGGCGTGCTGATGGGCGACTTCAACGCAGCGTCCGACACGCTCTGCATCGCGGCGTCCAAACAGCTCGGCTGGAGCGACGTACACGATATCGCGACGGGCGATCGCGACGAAACGAGAGGTCACCATTGGTGCGACCGCACCTGGTACGGGCGGCGCGACGACGGCGGCACGTTCGACCGGGCGATCGACCACATCCTCGTCAAGGGGGAAAAGCCGGGCGCCGTCAAATACTTCCGCCGTATGAGCGAGGAATGGTTCGACCCGATCTCGGACCACTATCCGCTCTACTGCGAGATCGAACTGTAAAAAAAGCGCCCCCTCAAAAAAAGGGGGGTGAGCGTCAAAAAATCAAGCGGCGTCCCGATATTTCGGGACGCCGCTTTGGATCGTTGATCTTATTTTTTCGTCGGGACGAGCAGTTCCTTGCCGCCCATATAGGGACGGAGAGCCGCCGGGATCTTCACGGTGCCGTCCGCCTGCAGATTGTTCTCGAGGAACGCGATCAGCATACGCGGCGGGGCGACCACGGTATTGTTCAGCGTGTGGGCAAAATACTTGTTGCCGTCGGCGCCGTTCACCCGGATCTTCAGCCGTCTTGCCTGCGCGTCTCCGAGGTTGGAGCAGGAGCCGACCTCGAAATACTTTTTCTGCCGGGGCGACCACGCCTCGACGTCCACGCTCTTGACCTTGAGATCGGCAAGGTCGCCCGAGCAGCACTCCAGCGTGCGGACCGGGATATCGAGCGAGCGGAACAGATCGACGGTGTTCTTCCAGAGCCGGTCGAACCAGACGGGGCTCTCCTCGGGACGGCAGACCACGATCATCTCCTGTTTCTCGAACTGGTGGATGCGGTAGACGCCGCGCTCCTCGATGCCGTGCGCGCCCTTTTCCTTGCGGAAGCAGGGGGAGTAGCTGGTCAGGGTGTAGGGGAGATCCTCTTCCTTCAAGATCTGGTCGATGAACTTGCCGATCATGGAATGTTCGCTGGTGCCGATCAGATAAAGGTCCTCGCCCTCGATCTTATACATCATGGCGTCCATCTCGGCAAAACTCATCACGCCGGTCACGACGTCGGAGCGGATCATAAACGGCGGGACGCAGTAGGTGAAGCCGCGGTCGATCATAAAGTCGCGGGCGTAGGAGATCACGGCGGAATGGACCCGCGCGATATCGCCCATCAGGTAGTAGAAGCCGTTGCCGGCGACGCGGCGGGCGCTGTCGAGGTCGATCCCCGCGAAACTCTCCATAATGTCGGTGTGGTACGGGATCTCGAAATCGGGGACGACCGGCTCTCCGAACCTTTCGCGCTCGACGTTCTCGCTGTCATCCTTCCCCACGGGGACCGAGGGGTCGATGATGTTCGGGATGGTCATCATATCCCGCTTGATCTTCTCCTCCAGTTCGGCGCACTCGGCTTCGATCGCGGCGAGCCGCTCCGCCTGCTCCGAGACCTGCTTTTTCGCCGCCTCGGCTTCTTCGCGCTTGCCCTGCGCCATCAGCATCCCGATCTGCTTCGAGATGCGGTTGCGGTCGGCGCGGATATCGTCGCCCTCTTTCTTGGCGGCTCTGCAGCGGGCGTCGAGTTCGATCACCTCGTCGACCAAGGGGAGTTTCTTATCCTGAAACTTCTTTCTGATATTCTCTTTTACAACGTCGGGATTCTCCCGGACAAAACGCAGATCGAGCATTTTTTCCTCCGCTTTTTTCCGCCGTCGGGCGGATCGTTCCGTATATTATTGAATGATAGCACAAAGCGCCCCGATTGTCAAGCGTCGGGGCGCGTTTTGAGAGGTTTTTCGATTCAGACGCGGGAAGCGGCGCCCTTCGCCAGCCACTCGAAGACGTGGGCGACGACGAGCAGCACCAGATATCCCCCGAAGACGGCGGGAAAGAGCGCCGGGACGTCCGACTTCAGCGTATCCCCGAGCGCCCCGATCAGAATGATCGCGAAACCGAACGTCGGGACCGTCAGTATCTTCAGGATCAGCGAATAGATCACCGTCCCGCGTCCGGGCGCCTTTTTCAGGCAATGGAACCCGATCACGAGCCCCGAGATCACGTTGATCAGTCCGAGCGGAACGAGCAGGATCAGGATGATCGGCAGGAAGAAAAGCAGAGAGACGAAGACGGCGGCTGCCTGTCCCGCCGCTTCCTCGCTCGTCGTCTCCTCACTCGACGTCTCGCCCGAGAAATTGCCCGACGACAACACGCCCCAGAACATCACGACGGCGACGACGAGAAGGATCGCGGTCACGATATTGAGAAGCCCGGCTATACGCGAAAGGGTATTCGTTCCCATAGTCCGTATTCTCCTTTGCGGTTTTCAAAGGGACCTCCCGACCCGCGGGACGCCGTTCCTTTGTCTTGATTATAGCACCCCGGGCGCCGTTTGTCAAGGAAAGGTCTCGCTTGACAACCCGCCTCGCGCGTGATATAATGGAAGATAACGAAAAGAAAGGAGCAAACGGTCTTGAAAGTTCGGCGTTCGGTTTTGATCCCGCTTCTGTCCCTTGCGCTCGCGCTTCTCGTCGCGGCGCCGCTCTGGGTGCTCCCCGCGCTGGGCGCGATCTTTCCGCAGAACAGCCACGAAAACGACTTTACCGCGGCGATCGTCGACAAGTACGACCGGCTGAATCAAACGACCGGCAAAAAGATCGTGTTCGTCGGCGGCTCGTCTCTTCCCTTCGGGCTGAAATGCGGGTTGATCGAAAGCGAGCTGCCCGGATATACCGCCGTCGACTTCGGTCTTTACGCCGCGCTTGGGACGGTCGTGATGATGGATCTTTCTCTCTCGGGGATCTCCGAAGGGGATATCGTGATCCTCGCGCCCGAGACCGATCCGCAGCTCTATTCCGACTTCTTCACCCCGCGTCTTTTCCGTACCTCGATCGGGGACCGCACCGACCTGCTCTCCTCCCTTTCCTCCGGGCGGCGGAAAGAGGCGGCGAACGCCTACTATCCCGTCCTCTACGACCGGCTCCGTCAGCGGAACGACCCGACCGTGCCCGAGACCGAACTCTACGCTCGCAGCAGTTTCGACGAGTACGGCGATATCGCGTTCGTCCGCACGCGCAACCGGATGTCGGAGGGATTCGACTCGTCGAAGACCGTCTCGCTTTCGGGGCTGCTCGACGGGGGGTTTGTCGACGAAGTGAACGCCTACGCGAAAAAAGTCCGCGAAAAAGGGGCGACGCTCCTGTTCTGGTTCTCACCGATCAATCAAGCCGCCGTCCGCTTTTCGGATAAAGAAGCGAATCGGTTTATGACGCGGCTCGCGGCCGAGCTCGACTGCGAGATCCTCGGGGACGTGCGGGACACGGTCTACGACCTCGGGTATTTCTACGACACGAACTACCACTTGAACGACGACGGCGCGATCCTGCATACGGCGAACGCGGTCAAAAAGATCAAGGAGTTTCTCGGTGAGGAGCCGACGGTATCGTTTGCTGTCCCCGAAGCGCCGGTCTACGTCGATCCGGGCGAGCAGAAGTCCGACGGCGTCTTTATCTACGAAGGTCCGACCTGGGGGACCTACGCGATCGTCGACGTGACCGACGAGAGCCGTAACTCCTTTACCGCCGTGACCGTCCCCGAATCCTTCGACGGGTACCCGGTGACCGACCTGCGCTCTGGATGTTTTTCCGGGTGTTCGAAGATGACGTCTCTCACCATCCCGAGAACGGTCGAAACCATCGGTTCGGATGTGTTCCGCGGATGCGGAAACCTGACCGAAGTTTACATTTACGCCGAAAACGCCTCGATGCTGACGGTCCCGGAAAAGGGGCTGTTCGACGGGGCGGCGCCCTCCCTTTCCGTCTTCGTTCCGCGGGACGCGCTCAACGCCTATACCTCCAGCTATTCCTGGATGAGCTATCAGTCGCTCCTCTCCCCGTTCGACCCCGAATAATCCAGATCCGAAAGGAGTTCCTCCCGTGAAAACTCTCAAAAAGCCGCTGATCCTGTTTCTGGCGCTGATCCTTCTTTTCGCGCCGATTTTGTCCGCGTGCTCGGTCGTGTCGGTCGTTGAGGCGACCACGGAGTACGACGACGAGCCGGACGTGACGACGGGAACCAACACGACCGAGAGCGCTGCCGCCGGGACGACCTCCGGGACACCCGCGACGACCCCCGGGACCACCGCGGAGGCGACGACGCTCCCCCAAACGACGGCGGAGCCCGAGCCGGATCCGATCGTCCGTCCCCCGAAAAAGACGGTCGAGACCGCCGCGACCCCCTACGCCCCCGTAACCGCTTCGCCCTATGCGAGCGACGAGTACGCGGAACTTGTTTCCACGATCAAAAACGAACTCAACGCGACCGAGATCGTATCTCCCTCCCGTGCGGGCGTGACCTACCCCAATCCTCTGCCCGCGCCCGCCTCCGTTACCCGTGCGGCGTCGCGCGAAGAGCTGATCGCGATCGCGGATCACTACGCCTTTTACCGTGAGGGCGGCTTTGCCGTTACGCTCGATTACCCCGCCTCCGACGCGGAGACCGAGCTGACCTATATCGCCCGCAAGAGCGATCTGATCCCCTCTCTCTGCTCGGTTTCGGGCTCGCTTTCGGGAGGGGTTTTGACCGTTTCGCTGATCTATTATCCCGAAACCTTCCTCGTTTCTCCCCGTGACGTCGTACGGGCGACCGTCCTCGGCGGAGAGAATACGAAGCCGAAACGAGAGGACACCCTGCCGGGCGTCGACCTCGAACACGGCGTTTCGGTCTGGGATTCCGAGCAGCTCTCCTACGCGCTGTCGCACGGCTACGCGGTCTCCCCGATCGAGGGCAGCCCCGCGGCGGAGCTGGTCGCGGCGGCGAAGACCGTCCTTTCCGGCATCGTCGACGACACCATGACCGATTGGCAGATCGCCTACCGCGTCTACCGCTGGCTGGTCGAGAACGGCGCCTACGACTACGAGGGCGACAAGAAGGCGGGCAGATCGCTCGATACGGCGTATATGCCCGAAATGATCCCCGCCCGGATCGCGTCCTTCCGCGCCGAGGGTCCCATCCTCTACGGCGTGGGCGTCTGCTTCGGCTACGCGAAGGCGGCTTCGGTGCTGCTCGGGCTGGAGGGGCTGGACGTGACGAAGGTGGTCTCGTTCTCGGCGGAATATCTCGGATGGCAGGCGGGGCACCCCTGGACCTTCGGGGATACCATTCAGGTCCATTCCTATAACTATCTCCGGATCGACGGATACGATTACCTGTTCGACCTCTCGTTCGCAAAGGACGGAAAACTCCAGGTCCGCCGGAGCAGCGATCTTTCCGCGACCGATACCGTCGGCGCGACCAAGGATTTCTGCATCGGGCTCACCAAAGCGGAGCAATGCACCTACTATTCGGAGTTCCCGGACGATCCCTATTCCCTGTCAAGCGGGTACAATCCGGGGTCGTTCCATTACCTCTCGGAGATCACCTACGACGGGACCCACCCGCTGCTTCTGTCGACGCAGGCGGAGGCGCAGGCGTACTACGACTACCTCTCGGCAAACGTCTTTTCCGCCCCCGCGGAATACCGTACCGTCACCCTGTTCTTTGCCGCGGGAGCGTATTCGCAATCGCAGCTGAACGCGTTTTTAAGCTCGGTCGGCGTACCCTTCAAGACAGCCGAAAAGGACGCCTCGGAGACCCGGACCGACGCCGTCAAGATGGTCCAGATCGCGTTCGGGAAATAACGGAGAAAACCGATGAAACGCAAACCTTTCCCCGCTCTGATCGCGCTTTTGCTCGTTTTCGCGCTTCTTCTTTCGGGTTGTTCGCTGGTCACGGCGGTCGATACGACGGCGGAGGATGAAGACGAGCCCGAAGAAACCGCGGGTCTGACCGACGCGACGGCAAACGGTACGACCGCGGACGCGACGACCGAATCCGTGACGACCGAAGCCGAGACCACGGCGGAACCGGAACCCGAGCCCGATCCCGAGCCGGTCGTTTCGCTCGGAGCGCACCTCAAAACCGCGCCCGACGATCCCTACACCCCGACGCCCTACGCGGTGCGATCCGACAAGTATACGACGAGGATCGAGGAGAAAAAGGACGGCACGGCGAGGGCGAAGATCGTCAATATGCCCTCCCGGTCGGGCGTCACCTATCAAAGACGGCTGCCCGCGCCCGCCAACCTTGCGTACGCGGCGAATCGGGGCGAACTGGTCAAGATCGTGAATTGGCACGCCTTTTACCGCGAGAGCGGCTTTTCGGTCAAACTGGGCTACTCCGCCTCGAGCGCTGAGGACGAGTTGACTTTTCTCTGGCGGAACAGCGACCTGCTCGCCTCTCAATGCGCCCTGTACGGCTCGCTGAAAAGCGGCGTGCTGACCGTCGACTTGAAATTCTATCCCGAGAGTTACCTCGCCGTGCCGCGCTACACGACCCCCGCCAAATATATCGCGGTCGAAACCGCCCCTCCGACCGGGACCGAGACCTTCCCGGGGCTGGATCCCGAACACGGCGTTTCGGTCTGGGATTCCGAGCAGGCGTGTTACGCGCTGGCGAACGGTTACAAGATCTCCCCCATCCCGGGCAGCCCCGCGGAAAGCCTCGTCGAAACGGCGAAAACCATCCTTTCCGGATTGGTCGACGATACGATGACCGAGTGGCAGATCGCCTACCGCGTTTACGTCTGGCTGATGGATCACGCGGTCTACGACCAAGCCGAACATTGGGCGGGAAAGATCGACAACGCTGATCGCGCCAAAGAGTCCGAGGCGCTCTCCGCGCGTGTGATCGGCTTCAAGGCGGAAGGTCCCCTGCTCTACGGCGTGGGCGCCTGTTTCGGGTTTGCGAAGGCATCTGTCCTGCTCCTCGGGCTGGAGGGGATAGAACTGCGGCGCGTGGTCGCGTTCTCATACAGGCTGTCCGGGCGGTGCTGCATCATTCCGAACAGCGAGAGCATCGCGATCCATTCGTATCTGTATCTTCGGATCGACGGGTACGATTACATCTACGATCCCACCTTCGTCGGAGAGAGCAAGATGACGGTCTCCGGGGTGAATATCAGCGTTTTCCGCGAATTCTGCATCGGTTATTCGTTTGAAAAGCACCGCCAGGCAGTATTCGGGACCTACTATCCGGACAAGGATTTCTTTTCCGCGACCGACGAGTATAACCCCGGAATGTATAACTACCTTGACAAGCTGACCTACGACGGGACGTACGACCTGCTCTTCTCGACCTCGTCCGAAGCGAAGCGGTATTACGACTATCTGCTCGAAACCGTTTTCACGCAGCCCGCCGAGTACCGGACGGTCTCCTTCTTCTACAACAACGTCTCCTACGACGTCTGGAAAACGCTCTACAAACCGCAGTTGCTCGAATTTCTCGAGGCGACCGGCGTTCCCTACCGATACGCCGACTCGGACTGCTCGAGCCGCGGGATCGCGAAGGTCGCGGTGACCGTGGTATTCGGAAAATAAAAAGCGCCGCGCCGGATTTCCGGCGCGGCTGTTCTTTTGTAAAACGCGGAACTTACTCTTCGTCCTCCTCGTCCTCCTGCGGGTTGACCACGACCGACAGGCGGCTGACGCGGTAGTCCTTGATCTCGGTGACGATGACGCAGAGGTTGCGCCAGGTGAAACTGTCGCCCTCGTGGGGGTCGGATTCGAGCATTTCGATCGCCCAGCCGCCCATGGTGACGTACTCGCTTTCAAGGTCGCGGCGATCCTCGTCGATATAATCGAAGAAATCGTCGATCGAGACCAGACCGTCGACGTCGTAGGTGTTCTCGCCGGTCTTCTTGATCTCGTAAACGATGGTGTCGCTCTCGTCCCATATATCCCCGACGATCTGTTCGAGGATGTCCTCCATCGTCACGATGCCCATCGTCCCGCCGTATTCGTCGAGGACGATCATCATGTGGGTCTGGCGCCGTCTCATCTCCGCGAGCGCGGCGGGCAGGCGCATGGTCTTATGGGCGAAGCAGGGCTCGAGCAGAAGATCCGACAACTGGATCCGCATCCCCTCCGCCTCGGTCTGTTTCTTGTAGAAATGGTTGACCGAGAGGATGCCGATGATGTGGTCGACCGTATCGCGGTAGACCGGGATGCGCGAATGGCTGTAGGAAAGGATCTTTTTCAGATTGTCCTCGTAATCGTCGTCGATATCGAGCATATCGACCTTGACGCGGGGGATCAGGATATCTTCGACCGTCGTTTCGGCAAAACTGATCGCGGATTGGACCAGTTCGCTCTTGTCCTCGTCGATCACGCCCTCCTCTTCCGCCGTCTCGATCATGGTGGTCAGTTCCTCGCTTGTGACCGAGGGCTTTTTCTTTTTGCGGAAAGGCGCGGTCAGAAGTTCGACCAGCCCCACGACGATCCAGGTCAGGGGGCGGAACAGAATCATCAGGATCAGGATCGGCACCGAGAGACGGCACGCCGAGACCAAAGCGTAGCGTTTCGCCACGGTCTTCGGGATGATCTCACCGAAGATCAGGACCGCGAGAGTCACCGCCGCGCTCGCCACCGTCGCGCCGAGCCCCTGCCCGAGCAGATCGACGCAGAGGACCGTCGCGATGGACGAAAGCCCGATGTTGACGAGATTGGTCCCGATCAGAATGGTCGAAAGCGCGACGTTGAAGCCGTCCGAGACCCTGACCGCGACCTTTGCCGCGCCGCTCTTCTCGGCTTTCTTTTCCAGCCGTTTGCGGTTGACCGAGGTAAAGGCGATCTCGGTCGCGGAGAAGAAGGCGCAGAACAGAAGGAAGACGCCCGCGACGGTAAAAAAGATCGGAAAGCTCATTCTTCGTCACCCTCCTCTCCCGTTTTCTCCTCCATCGGGGGAAGTTCGAGTTCGGGGGTGTCGAGTTTGACCGTGACCCGCGCGATGCGGTCGTCGGTCACCTCGTCCACCGTGAAACGCAGGTCGCCGGTCTCGTATTCCTCCCCTTCTTCGGGGAGGCGCCCCATCCGTTCCAGAAGGAAGGTATGTATCCGCTTGCTGCGGAGGGCTTCGTCGGAATTCTCATACCCCATCCCGTCGAACAGGGCGCCGAGCGTGAGTTTTCCGCTCGCCTCGAAGTAGTTGCCGCCGAGTTTGGCGAAATCGGGGTCGAACTCGTCGTCCTCGTCGTAGATCTCCCCGACCAGTTCTTCGAGGAAGTCTTCGACCGTGACGAGACCCATGATCTTTCCGTTCTTGTCGCGGACGATCGCCATACAGCACTTGTTCCGGCTCATCTCGTCAAGCAGATCGTCGATCGGCGCGTCGAGGGGAACGAAGGTCGGTTTGGTCATCAGCCGGCGCAGATCGGCGCGCCCGGTGGTCATATAGGAACGCAGATAGTTCCGCACCATAAGGATACCGACCACCCGATCTTTTTCAAGGACGGGCAGACGGGAATACTTGGTGCGGCGGATCAGATCGAGCACCTCGGTTTGCGGCATCGAGAGCGAAACGTAGGTCACGTCGTCCCAGAGCGTGAGGACGTCCGCGACGCGGGTGCCGCCGAATTCGAGCGCGGATTGGAGCAGATCGCTCTGATCCTCGTCGATCACGCCCTCCTCCTCGCCGGTCTCGATGATCTCGGTGATCTCGTCCTCGGTCACGGTCGGCTCGGACGAGCCGCGGGAGATCTTCGACACAAGAGAAGTCAAGCCCGAGAAAAGCAGGGTCAGGGGGGTCAGGATCCAGAGGAGAAAGCGGAGAAAGGGCGCGAACGAAACGGCGACGGCGTCGTTATCGTAGTTGGCGAGCGTTTTGGGCGCGATCTCCCCGAAAAGGATAACGACGGCGGTCGTGACAAGGGACGTCACCGCGGTCTGCGCCGCGGTCATCTCCCCGAACAGACGCAGGGTAAAGACGGTCGCAAGAGAGGCGCAGACGGTGTTGACGAGGCAGTTGCCCACGAGGATCGCCGTCAGAAACGTGTCGAATTTATCGGACAGCGACAACGCCAGCGCCGCGCGCCGGTTGCCGTTCTCCGCAAGAGTTTTCAGTTTGATCCGATTCGCGCCGACGTAGGCGCTCTCGGACGCCGAGAAAAATGCGCTGAAGCCGAGCAGCAAAAGGCAGCCCAGAAGACACAGCGTACTGCTTGGGTCCATAAAAAGAAAAACCACACTCCTTCGTTTGCGGAAGAATCCGTCCGCGGAGATCGTGTTTCCGCGAGCGTATTATATTTAATTATACACACTTTCCCGCCGTCTGTCAATCTTTTTCCGAAAGAACGGGGCAAAGTGGGGGATCGAAGCGAAAAAACGCGCCCCCGGGAGGGCGGATCCGGGCGAAGGTGGGAGACGCGGCGTGACTTTTGTTTTTTCGGGAAAAATCCAAGCCGCCCCCTTGATTTTGGCGGGGAGATTATGATAGAATAATAATATATGATAAAAGGGGGGATCCTGCGGATGGAAAAGCCGGCGAAAGACAGGTCGAAAACGCCGTCGAAAACGCCGGACGGTCCCCCGAAAAAGACCTCTCGCAAGCGGCTCGTCCCGCCGATCCTCACCCTGCTCTCCCTGTTCCTCGCGTTCGCGTTCGTCGCGGAGCGCTGCGGGTTCGACGCCGGATTTCTCGGCTCCCGTCTGATCCGGCTGCTCTCGGGGACCTTCGGGCTGGGCGCCGTCCTGATCCCTCCCCTGCTCGCGATCCTGTCGCTTCTGGCGCGGGAGGACTTTTTACGGGGACGGTTTCTTCCCCGCTCGCTTTTCGCCCTGCTTTTCCTTTTCGCGGTCTCGACCCTCTGCTCCCGCGGTGTCCCGTGGGGGGAGGCGTTCTCCCGCGGGACCGATCTTTCGGGGGGCGGCGTCGCCGGGGCTGCGTTCAGACGGGCGATCGAAACCTCGTTCGGACCCGCCGGGATCGTTCTCGTCACGCTTTCGTTTCCTTTGTTCTATTTCGTATTCTTTCCTCCCGCGCACCGGGTCGCGGTCCCGGCTTTCCTCTCCGCTCCGTTTCGGAAAAGGGGGACGGCAGACCCTCCGGCGCCGCCGAAAGTAAGAAAGGAGTTGCCCATGAGTTCCCGCCAAAACAAAACGACCATCGTCGGAGGGGACGGCTACTATCCCGTCGCCCACCGTGAGGACGAATCGTTCTCCGAGATCCGGTCAAGAATGGAAAAAGAGGAGCGCACCGGCGCCGAGCGTCGGGGCGTCGTCGACGTTGAAGCGGAGGAGAAACGTCCCGACGTTGATATCAGTATCGATCCGACCCCGGACGACGGTATCGTTTTCACGCGGAGCGAGGTGTCCTCCCCCGCGACGAGCGCCGGAGATTCGCCCGACGTCGTGAGCGCGGCGGAACTGTTCGGCAAACCGGGCTTCGCCTTTACCGAAGAATTCAACCGGACCCCGCCTCCCTCGGTCAAAACGGAGGAGACGGTCCCTCTCCGCGCGCCCGCGTCCGAGCCGGCGAGGTCCTACGTTCCGCCGCGGCGCCCCGAGACCGCGGGGGGCTTCGTTCCCGACCACACCCCGATCCCGCCCGCCTACCGTCCGACCTTCTCCGGACGTCCCTCGCCCTCGTCCGATCCCGGTGCGGGAACGCCCTATATCCCGACCTTCCGTCCGGGTACCGGTATGAATCCGGCGCAGCCCGAAAACCGTCCCGCGCCGAGCCCGGTAAGCCCCGCGGCGCCGACCGCCCCCGCAGAGACCGCGCCTCAAACGACCGCTTACGCTTCTCCGGCTTCTCCGGCTTCTCCGGCTTCTCCGGCTTTTCCGACTTCGGAGACGCCCGCGGTACAGCCGGCGACGCCTGTTCCGACCGTTCCTCCCGTGCAGCCGGTGCAGCCGACCGTTACGCAGGCGCAGCCGACCGTCCCGGAGACACCGGCTGCGGCTCCCGTGGAAACGCCGGTCGCGGAGCGCAACCCCTTCACCTATACCGTGACCGAGCATAACGTGACCGACGGCGCCCACAGAGGGACCGACGGTCTTACGATCGAGACCTCCCGCGTGTCCGACGCGGCGGCGGGCGAAATCAGAGTCGGAGAGCCGATCCCGTCGAGCGTGACCCCGCAGCCCGCCGACCCCTACGCCGATTACTGCCCGCCCACCCTTTCGCTTCTGAAGCCGGGCGAGACCGTTATGTCCGCCTCCTCCGAGGAGGAGATCCGCAAAAACGCCGAAAAACTGATCGAAACGCTCGACAGTTTCCACATTGCGGCGACGATCAACCACGTTTCGCGCGGTCCGCGTATCACGCGCTACGAACTCCGTCCCGACAAGGGCGTCCGCATCCGGAACATCACCGCCCTGATCGACGATATCTCGATGGCGCTCGCCACTCCGGGCATCCGGATCGAGGCGCCGATCCCGGGTATCGCCGCGGTCGGGGTCGAGGTGCCGAACAAGGTTTCGACCGCCGTTCGGCTCCGCGATATGCTGGATAACGACCAGTTCCGCGAAGCGTCGTCGAAAACCACCGTCTGCGTCGGGTCCGACGTCACGGGTCACCCGGTCTACGGCGATATCGCGAAGATGCCGCACGCCCTGATCGCGGGCGCGACCGGTATGGGTAAATCGGTCTGTATCAACTCGATCCTGATCAGTCTGCTTTACAAAGCGCGTCCCGACGAGGTGAAACTGATCCTCGTCGACCCGAAGAAGGTCGAACTCGGGGTCTACAACGGCATTCCGCACCTGCTCGTCCCGGTGGTCGTCGAGCCGCAGAAGGCGGCGGGCGCCCTGGTCTGGGCGGTGGGCGAGATGGAGCGCCGCTTCAACCTGATCGAGCAGACCGGAGTCCGGAACCTCAAGGGGTATAATCAGGTCGTGCGCGAGCATCCCGAACTCGGCGGAACGCCGCTCCCGCAGATCGTCATCGTCATCGACGAGTTGAACGACCTGATGATGAGCGCCCGCGACGCGGTCGAGGACGCGATCTGCCGCATCGCGCAGAAGGCGAGAGCCGCGGGTATCCATCTGCTGATCGGTACGCAGCGTCCGTCGGTCGACGTCATCACCGGCGTCATCAAGGCGAACATTCCCTCGCGGCTGGCGTTCCACGTCGCGTCGCAGGTCGACTCGCGCACCATCCTCGATACGGGCGGCGCGGAAAAGCTGCTTGACCGCGGCGATATGCTCTTCTTCCCGGTCGGATCGCCGAAACCGATCCGCGTGCAGGGCGCTTTGGTCGACGACGACGAGGTCGAGCGCGTCACCGACTTCCTGAAACAGGGGGTCGCGGAGGGCTCGACCTACGACGACGAGATCATGGCGAATATCGAGCGCGAAGCCGAGAAATGCGCCCCGAAAGATAAGCGCGCGGAGCGCGACGCGGACGGCGAGGGATTCGGGGACGACGACGATATTTTCCACGATCCGCAGTTCATCGCCGCCGTCGAGATCGCCGTCAATCTCGGGCAGATCTCGACCTCGAAGATCCAGACCAAACTCCGCATCGGATTCCAGAAGGCGACCAACTTTATCGACCGGATGGAGGAGATGGGGATCGTCGGTCCGCACAACGGCTCCAAGCCGCGCGACGTGCTGATCTCCGCCGCTCAGTTCCTGGAAATGAAGTCGCGGCATTAACAAACGAAAAGAGAGGTGTCCCAAATGATCCTGCTTCTGCTTGCGGACGGATTTGAAGAAACCGAGGCGCTGGTCCCCCTCGACCTTCTGAAACGCGCGAAATGCGACGTCGGAACCGTCGGGATCACCGGCAAGACCGTGACCGGGGCGCACGGGATCCCCGTGACGGCGGACCTGTCTCCCCGCGATATCAAGGGAAAGATCGACCTTCTGATCCTCCCCGGCGGGATGCCCGGAACGAAGAATCTCGACGAGTCGCCCGACGTCGACCGTCTGATCGAAAAAACGCGGTCCGACGGGGGTCGGCTCGCAGCCATCTGCGCGGCTCCGATGGTTTTGGGTCGCCGCGGGCTCTTAAAAGGAAAACGCGCCGTCTGTTTCCCAGGGTTTGAAAACGAGCTTGCGGGCGCGACCGTCGTACGGTCGCGGGTCGTGACCGACGGGAAGATCACCACCGCCGTCGGGATGGGCGCCGCCTACGAATTCGGGCTGGAGCTGATCTCCCTTCTTCTGGGGCGCGCCGCGGCGGAATCCGTCAAGCGCTCCGCTTTGATCCCGGAACAGATCGCGATCCCCGACTGATTTCAAAAAAGAGGTTGCCATGGTCCTGAAACCGAAAGAAACGCACGTCGCCTACCGCTGCCCCGACTGCCTCTCCGCCGTCAAGGGTCTCTTCGGGGATTTCATACCCGACGCCGGGATGCTCCGGCTGAAATGCCCCTGCGGGAAAAGCCGGATGCAGGTGATCCCCTCCCCCGACCGCGAAAAGATCCGCTTTGACGTTCCCTGCCTGTTCTGCCGGCAGGACCATCATTTCACGGTGTCGCGCAGCGTGGTGTTCGGGGGACGGCTCTTCCTTCTGAACTGCCCCTATACCAATATGGATATCGGTTTTCTCGGTCCCGAGGACGAGGTCGGCTCTGCTCTGGACGGACAGCTTGCGGAGATCTCGAAACTCGCCGGGCTGCTCGGGGTGGAGCGGCTGCAGGATCTGACCCCCGAAGAAGCCGAGAGCGAAGGGACGCTCCCCGACGCACAGGTCCACGACGTCATCCGTTTTATCGTCAAGGAGATGGAGGCGGACGGCGCGATCACCTGTCCCTGTCATACGGGTCCCTACGAGACCGCGATGACCGAGAACGGGATCCTCGTCTACTGCACCGTCTGCGGCGCGTCGCATCTTTTCCCCGCGAACAGCGTATCCGACGCGGAGGCGTTTCTGCATTGCGAGTCGCTGGAACTGAAGAACCCCCTGAAAAACCCCGAAAAAGAGGGGGGTCAGACCCCGTAATAGGCGACGAGCCCCCGATAGAGCCCCTCCGCGAAGAGAGCGGGGTTCTCGTTCATCAACGCCGCCTCGGCGGGATTGGAGAGGAATCCGATCTCCGAGAGTACGGCGGGCATCCGCGTTTTGCGAAGCACCCAGAGACCGGGCCGCGCGAGTACGCCCCGGTTTCGGAGCCCCGTCACGCGCGTCAGTTCGGTCTGGATCACACGGGCGATATCCGCCGCCGTCGACGGGATCCCGTAGACCAGCGATTCGCTGCCGACCGCCGACGTGTCGAGCGAGGCGTTGGTGTGGATCGAGAGAAACAGGTCGGCGCCCCAGGCGTTCGCTTGATTCGTTCTGGTCGAGAGACTGGTCGCGTTGCTGGTCCCGAGTTGGGTTTCGGGGGTCGGGCGCGAGAGCCGGGGGGTGAAGTTCGGATCGTTTTGCAGGAGGTCGTAGAGTTCGCGCCCCACGCGGTAAGTGACGTCCTGCTCCGTGAGCCCGTACCACTCGGCGCCGGTGTTCGGGTTGGCGGGGTTGTGCCCCTGATCTATGTAGACTCTGATCGCCATTTCTTTTCCTTTCGCTTTTCGGAAAGCGTCCTTTCTCGGATTCTCGGGGACGGTTTTTTCGCTTCGTCCCTCTTCTATGATATGCGGGTCGGAATCATCCTGCCCGCCGGGAGAAAACCATGAACGAACTGCAACGGATACTCAGTTTCGTGCGCCGCGCGGTCGACGATTACGGTATGATCCGACCGGGCGACAAGATCGCCGTCGGGATCTCCGGGGGAAAGGATTCCCTGACCCTGCTCGCCGCACTCTCCGCTTTGCGCCGATTCTACCCCGCGAAATTCGACCTCGTCGGGATCACGGTGGATATGGGCTTTGACGGTGTGGATCTCTCTCCGATCGAAGAATTCTGCCGCGCGCTCGACGTGCCGTTCTTCGTCGAGAAGACCGAGATCGCAAAGGTCATTTTCGATATCCGCAAAGAGTCGAATCCCTGCTCGCTCTGCGCCAAGATGCGCCGCGGCGCCCTCCACAGCCGCGCGAAAGCCGAGGGATGCAACAAGATCGCGCTCGGGCATCACTTTGACGACGCGGTCGAGACCTTTCTTTTGAATCTCTTTCACGAGGGGCGGCTCGGGTGCTTCTCGCCCGTGACCTACCTCTCCCGCCGGGATCTGACCCTGATCCGTCCGCTGCTCTACGCGCAGGAGAAGGACGTGCGCTATTACGTCAAACGCGCCGATCCCCCGCTCCCCGTGATGAAGAGCCCCTGCCCCGAGGACGGAGAAACCGAACGCGAGACTATGAAAGTGATGCTCCGCGACCTCGAACGGAAGTACCCCGGGCTGCGCCACCGCATCTTCGGCGCCCTCTGCAAAGGGGAGATCGACGGCTTCAAAACGACCGACCGCCTGCCGCTGGTGAAGGACGAGGGGGACGAAGAATAACAAAGGAACGCCCGCTTTCTTTCGATCGTCGCCCCGCCAAAGGTGCGGGTAACGGTATAGAAAGCGGGGCAAAAAACTTCAATAAATAAAAAGAATTGCGCCACGAAAAACTGCGGTTTTTCGTGGCGCGGTTCCTACTCGCGTCCAAACGGCGCAAGCAGCGCGATATTATTCAATGGAACACCTCATCCGTCGCTGCGCGCCACCTTCCCCTCAAGTGGAAGGCTTGGAACGAACGCTGTCCTATAACAGAAGAACGGTTATTCTGCTCCGACTATAGGACCGCGCAACGAGGCGCGAGTTGCGCTAACTTCATTCCCATAATGAAGTTCTTTGCCCCGCTTTCTTTCGAGCGTCGCCCCGCCAAAGGTGTGGGCGACGGTATGGAAAGCGGGAAAACCCCCGTCCTTTTCGCGGGTCGTCGAGGACGCCGACCCCTACGGGGAAACGGAAGAACCGAGCATTGCGGAGAGGAGGTTGTCGCTATCGGTCGGGATCACGGGGACGGCGAGGGCTGCGGAGAGGTCGGAGAGGGTCATATCGTCGAGGAACACGTCCTCCCCGGCGCGGAGCGAGGACGAGGGGATCAGCAGCGCGTCCCCGATCGGCTCGCCTTTGAGCTGGCGCAGCATATCCCGACCGGTGAGCAGCCCGGAGACCGTCACCGAATGCCCGAAAAAGTCGTTCAGGACCGTTTTCACGCGGACGGTCAGATACGGGTACTTTTCCATCGTCATCCGGGCAAGTTCCCGCATCAGCCCCTCGGCGGCGACCCCGGTCGCGACGGTGACGGTACGGGGCGCGGCGGCGGGATCGGCGGGCGGAGCGGACGAGAGTTCGTAACGAAAATCCTCGAGGGTCGAGCGGATCATCCCCACGCCGTTTTCAAGCTGCGGGTAGCCCTCGTAATAGGATTCCTCCGGGATGGGCAGTTTTGCCGACAGATAGAACTCGTCGGCGCAGAAGAAGAGCCGCGAGCCGTGTTTCTTCAGGCACTCGGACGCGAAGGCGTCGACCTGTCCGATCACGGCGGCGCACTCGTCGGGGGTGAACGGGGTCAAGGGATACAGCCCGTCGCGGTGGTCGGTCAGCCCGGCGGGAACGACCGAGACCGAATCGACGGCGGGAGCGAGGGCGGCGAGGTCGTGCATCGTGCGGTCGAGTTCCGCCCCGTCGCCGGACGCTGGACCGCCTTCCTCCTCGACGACGACCTCCCGCGTGTCCGCGT
>CACZAZ010000024.1:1161-25575 GCA_902779285.1 uncultured Ruminococcus sp. | reverse complement strand
ATCGAAAATCGGAGCGGGTTTTATGATCTTTCCTGTGTGATTGTCACGCAGCACGCCAAAGTTACCGAAATGTCTGTCCTCGTTGTAAATCACAGCATCGAAAACCAGCATACTGCAAAGCTCGTCATAAAACTCTTTGCCAAGCCCGGCGTAATAATCGAGGGCGTTTTTCAGTGTTCTGTCTTTTATCAGCCTGCTGATCGGCACAAAAGCGGTATTGATATCCGTAAACAAACGGCATTTTGAAGCGAGGATACCTTTCCAATTTTCAAGGTCATATTCAACGCAATTCAAACCCATAGCCTTTGCGATCTGACAGGCGTAAAACTCGCTGTACGGCTCATTTCCGGCGTTTGCAGCGCCTTCTGTGCCGCCTTTGTAGAGATAGATACCATCATTCTCGATATGCCGCCAAGCCTTGCGGAGCATACCGTTTGTTGTGAACTCCGGAGAGGTCGAGAACACTTTTTCAGCGCTTCCAACACCTGTATAGGCAACAAGCGATAACGCTTCCGAGAACGGATTCTCGAACAGATTGTAATCGGCAAATTTGCCGTCGATACCTATTGGATCGTCGTTCTTTGCGGCGCGGTCGTTATGCTCGCCTCCCACCGCGTCGACCCGGGATTTCTTTTGCGTAAAATGACCGAAAGCACGTCGGTCAATCCCCTAAAGATCCTGACGCTCTTTATATCCATGACCGTCCTCTCGATTTTCCTCGACGAGGTCGGTTTCTTCCGCTATCTCGCGAACAGGGCGCTCTGTCTTTCCTCGCACAGCCAGACGCGGCTCTTTGCGATCCTCTACGTCACGGTCTCGCTTTTGACGGTCTTTACCTCCAACGATATCGTCGTGCTGACCTTCACGCCGTTTATCTGCTATTTCGCAAAGAACGCGAAGATCAGCCCGAAACCGTATCTTGTGGCGGAGTTCGTGGCGGCGAACACGATGAGTATGACGTTCGTGATCGGCAACCCCACCAATATCTATATTGCGTCGTCTTACGACGTCGATTTCGTCGGGTACGCCTCGGTTATGGTCCTTCCGACGTTATTCGGGGCAGCCGTCGCTTTCCTTGTCCTGCGGCTCCTTTTCCGGCGGGAACTCAAAACGCCCCTTGACGCTGCAAAGGAGGAAGTGAAGATCGAAAACAAGCCGTTTCTCGTGATCGGGCTTGCCGATCTTTCGGTCTGTACCGTCGTTCTGGCGATCGGTTCCTATATCGGCGTCGATATGTGGATCGCCGCTCTGGTTTCCGCGCTCTTGCTGTTCGTTCTGATCGCGATCGCCGCCGCCGTGACGGGGAAGCGCCCGAAGGAACTCGGTACTACCCTGAAACGCGCGCCGTGGCAGTTGATCCCGTTCGTCCTTTCTATGTTCGTGATCATCCTTGCCCTGCAGGAGAACGGAGTGACCGAAAGGATCGGAGCGATACTCGGGGAGGACCGGACCGTTTTCAGGTACGGCGTCGCTTCCTTCCTTTCCGCCAATCTCATCAACAATATCCCGATGAGCGTCCTGTTCTGCCCGGTGATCCGTCCGCTTGCTGGATCCGCGTCGGACGCGGTTTTGATGCGGGCGGTATACGCCACGGTCGTCGGGTCGAATCTCGGCGCGTACCTGACGCCGATCGGGGCGCTCGCCGGGATTATGTGGATGTCGCTTTTGAAAAAGCACGAGGTAAAGTTCGGGTATCTTGATTTCATCAAGTACGGTGCGCTCGTATCTGTCCCGACGCTGCTTGCCGTTCTTTCGATCCTCGCGCTGACGATTTAACGAAAGGTTAGCGCCCGGTTTCTTGACAGATACTATATTTTGAGGTATAATTAAAAAAAGTATCAAAATAAGGGGGGATGGTCTGTGCTGAAGATCGGTCTTGCAGGCGGGAGCTGCAGCGGCAAAGGGACGGTCTCCTCTCTTTTGTCGCAGGCGGGGATCCCGTCCTTTGACTGCGACGCCGTTTACCACGATCTGATCTCGCGGGACGGTCCGCTTACGCGTGAGATCGTCGCGGCGTTCGGTGAGAACGTGCGTTCCCGGGACGGGGGGATCGACCGACGGGCGCTTGCCGACGTGGTGTTCCACGATCGGGAAAAACTCGCGGAGTTGAACGCGATCACGCACAAAGAGATCATCTCGGTCCTCGGAGATTGGGAAAAACGGGCTGAAAAGCAAGGGATCACGGCGATCGTCGTCGACGCGCCTCTGCTCTTTGAATCCGGGTTTGACCGGGCGTGCGATATGACCGTGGCGGTAACGGCGCCGACCGAGCTTCGGATCGAACGGATCGTCTCCCGCGACGGTATCACAAGGGAAGAAGCCGCGGACCGAATCGCGGCGCAGATCTCCGACGAGGAACTCTCCCGCCGCGCGGACGTCGTGATCACGAACGGCGAAGACCTTACGCATCTTTACAACGAAGTCGGGCGCATCCTATCCATTATCAACGAAAGAAGGACGAAACAATGAGCGAACAAGAAAAGACCAAAGGACAGATCCTCTCGGAATCTCTTCTCTCGAAAAAGGAAAACGTTTTTGAATCGAAGGCGGACAAGATGGACGCCATGATGGCTTACGCCGAGGAGTACAAGAAGTTCCTTGACGGGGCGAAAACCGAGCGCGAAGCCGTCACCGAACTGATCCGGATGGCAAAAGAGAACGGCTTTTCCGCGTGGAAGCTCGGCGATCCCGTCAAAGCCGGTGGCGCGTACTACTACAACAACCGCGGCAAGAACCTGTTTCTGTTCCGCATCGGGTCGAAGGATATCGCAAAGGACGGCGTCCGCATCATGGCGGCGCACATCGATTCTCCGCGGCTGGATCTGAAACAGAATCCGGTCTACGAAGATTCGGGCATGTGCTTCTTCAAGACCCATTACTACGGCGGGATCAAGAAATACCAATGGACGGCGATCCCGCTCTCGCTGCACGGCGTCGTGATCCTCGAAAACGGGGAAGAAGTCACGATCAAGATCGGGGAGGACGAACGCGATCCCGTCTTCTATATCAACGACCTGCTCCCGCATCTGGCGCAGGAACAGTCGGCAAAGCCGCTGGGGTCTGCGATTCCGGGTGAAAAACTCAATATTCTTGTCGGGGGCGTCCCGTTTGCAGACGAGAACGTTTCGGAGAAGATCAAACTGAACGTTCTTTCTATCCTGAACGAGAAATACGGCGTCCGGGAGGACGATTTCATCAGCGCCGAGATCTCTGCCGTCCCCGCGTTCAAGGCGCGCGACGTCGGCTTTGACCGGGCGTTCATCGGCGCCTACGGTCACGACGACCGGGTCTGCGCGTACCCCATCGCCACGGCGATCTTCGGGACCGACGTTCGCGAACACACGACGCTGGTGATCCTTGCCGACAAAGAGGAGACCGGGAGCGACGGCAATACCGGTATGAACTCGATCGTTCTCCGCGACGTTCTGGATTCGATCTCGTCGTCGCTTGGAGCCGATCCGATCCTCGTCCGTGCGAGCTCGATGTGTCTATCCGCCGACGTGACGGCGGCGTACGACCCGAACTTTGCCGAAGTATACGAAACCAAGAACAGTTCCATGATCTCCTGTGGGACGGCGATGTGCAAGTACACCGGCGCTCGCGGCAAGTCCTCGACCAACGACGCGTCCGCCGAGTTCGTCGGGACCGTCCGGCGGATCTTCCGTGAGAACGGCGTTTCCTTCCAGACCTCGGAACTTGGTAAAGTCGACGTAGGCGGGGGAGGGACCGTCGCGAAGTTCATCTCGCAGATCAATATCGACACGGTTGATATAGGGGTGCCGGTGATCTCGATGCACGCGCCCTACGAGGTGATCTCGAAAGCCGATCTGTACTCGACCTACGAGGCGTTCCGAGCCTTTTGCAAAGCATGTCGGAGAAACTGACGCGGGCGCTCGACCGGTATCGGGAAATTGAGACGATCCTCTCGTCTCAAGGGATTTCTTCCGACCCCGAAACCTACGCCGATTTGATGAAAGAGTACTCTTCTTTGGCCCCGATAGCGAGCAAAGCCGAAGAATATTTCAAGGCAGAAAAGGAAATCGGGGATCTGGAGCATCTTTTGCAAAACGAACGCGATCCCGAACTCAAATCGCTCTGCGAGAATGAATTGCGCGACTCCAAAACGCGTCTTGACGTTCTTCAAAACGAATTGAAAACGCTGCTTCTGCCGAAGGATCCCGACGACGACAAAAACGTGATCGTGGAGATCCGTGCGGGCGCCGGCGGTGAGGAGGCGGCGCTTTTCGTCGCGGACCTTTTCCGGATGTATTCCATGTACGCGGAGCGGAACGGTTTATCGGTGGAACTGCTCTCCGAAAACAGAACGGAACTCGGCGGTTTTCGCCAGTTGACCGCGCTGTTTTCGGGCGCCGGCGCTTTTTCGCGGTTCCGCTACGAGAGCGGCGTTCACAGAGTCCAGCGGGTCCCCGTGACCGAATCGCAGGGACGCATCCAGACCTCGACCGTCACCGTCGCGGTTCTACCCGAGGCAAAGGAAGTCGAGGTCGAACTGAATCCCGCCGACGTGAAGATGGAGTCCTGCAAGAGCAGCGGCGCGGGCGGTCAGCATATCAACAAGACCGAATCCGCCGTCCGGCTTACCCATCTGCCCACGGGGATCGTCGTCGAGTGTCAGGAGGAACGCAGCCAGTTCAAGAACCGCGACAAGGCGATGAAACTTCTGCTCTCCAAACTCTACGAGATCAAGCGCCGCGAACAGATCGACGCGCTTGACGAAGACCGCAAAAAGCAGGTCGGGACGGGCGACCGGAGCGAAAAGATACGTACCTACAATTTCCGCGAGGGACGCGTTACCGACCACCGGATCGGACTTACCGTCTATACCCTCGACGCGTTTTTAAACGGAGATATCGGCGGGATGCTCGACGCGCTCCGCCTTCACGAAGCGGAATCCAAACTCGCGGGAGAAACAAACGATTAACAGGACAGGATACGCCATGACGACCGAATACCTTGAAGACCTCGACCTCTCGACCGAGGCGGGCAAAAACGGGATCGAACGCGCCGGACAGATCATCCGGGGCGGCGGTCTCGTCGTCTTTCCGACCGAAACGGTGTTCGGGCTCGGAGGGAACGCTCTGGATCCCGAGGCGGCGGCGAAGATCTACCGCGCGAAGGGAAGACCGTCGGACAACCCTCTGATCATCCATATCGCGGACCCGTCTGAGGCGGCGCTATATACCGAAACGAACGCGCTTTTCGAGCGCCTTTCAAAACGCTTTATGCCGGGACCCCTGACCGTCGTTCTTCCCGCGAAACCGATCATTCCGAAGACCGTGACCGCAAATCTTCCGACGGTCGCCGTCCGTTGTCCCTCTCACCCGGTCGCGCACGCTCTGATCGCCTCAGCAGGCGTTCCCATCGCGGCGCCGTCGGCAAATCTGTCCGGCTCGCCCTCTCCGACCACCTTCCGGCACGTTAAAGAGGACCTCGACGGACGGGTGGATATGATCCTCGGCGGGGAGTGTGAGATCGGGGTCGAATCGACCATCGTGCGCCTTGATTCGCCCGATACGCTGACCCTTCTTCGTCCCGGCGGGATCACGCCCGAACAACTCGGGGAATACGCCCGCGTGGAACTGTCCGACGCCGTGCTGAACAAACTGAAAGAGGGCGAGACCGTTCAGTCGCCCGGGATGAAATATAAGCACTACGCGCCGAAAACGCCCCTGTATCTATTGCGGGGCGGTCGCGCGGAGCGAGAGAGATTTCTCGCGGGGCAAAACGGACGGTTCGCCGTTCTCGCCTACACGGAGGAGATCCCGGCGCTCAGCGATCATCCTTCGTCTCCCGTTCTTTTCGATTTGGGATCGGAAGACGATCGGGCGCAGCAACTGCACCGTTTGTTTTATCTTTTGCGCGAAGCGGACAAGGCGGGATGCGACCGCATCTACGCCGCGCTGCCCTCGACCGAGGGACTTTCGCTCGCGCTCTATAACCGGATGATCCGCGCCGCGGCGTATCGGATCGTTACGGTCAACTGACTTTCAAGAAGGGAGGTATCACGTCGTGGCAAAGAAGAAAAACGCGGCGCCGGCAGCGGTAGAAGCCGAGATCAGACCGCAGCCCATCGTCGAGACTATTGAATCCAACTACATGCCCTACGCCATGAGCGTCATTATCTCCCGCGCTCTGCCCGAGATCGACGGATTCAAGCCGTCGCACCGCAAACTGCTCTACACGATGTACGAGATGGGGCTTTTGAACAAACCGCGCACCAAGAGCGCGAACGTGGTGGGGCAGACAATGCATTTAAACCCCCACGGCGACGCCGCGATCTACGAGACGCTGGTGCGGCTGACGCGGGGACACGGGGCGCTTCTGCATCCGTTCATTGATTCCAAGGGCAGTTTCGGCAAGCAGTACAGCCGCGATATGGCGTACGCCGCGTCGCGTTACACCGAGGTCAAACTCGATCCCTTCTGCGCCGAACTTTTCGACGGGATCGAGAAGAACAGCGTCGACTTCATCCCCAACTACGACAACACGACGAAGGAGCCCGTCCTGCTCCCGACGACCTTTCCGAATATCCTGGTATCGCCCAACCTCGGGATCGCGGTCGGGATGGCTTGCTCGATCTGCAGTTTCAATCTCGGAGAGATCTGCGACGGGACCATTGCGCTCTTAAAGAATCCCGACTGCTCGATCGAACGGCTGCTCGATCTCATCAAAGCCCCCGATTTTTCGGGCGGCGGTCAACTGGTCTATTCGCGTGACAAGATGCGCGAACTCTACGAGACGGGCGTGGGACCGATCCGGCTCCGCGCAAAGTATTCTTTCGACGAGAAAGAGAACTGCATCGACGTCCTCGAGATCCCGTATTCGACCTCGATCGAGGCGATCATCAAGAAAATCACCGACCTGATCAAGGAGGGGAAACTCCGCGAGATCACCGATATCCGCGACGCGATCGACCTGAACGGTTTCCGGCTCACGATCGACGTCCGGCGCGGGACAAAACCCGACCGGTTGATGGAAAAACTTTTCCTTCTGACCCCGCTCGAGGACAGTTTCGACTGCAATTTCAACGTCCTTCTGAACGGACGTCCCGAGACGATCGGGGTCAGACGGATCCTGCTCGCCTGGATCGAATTCCGTATCGCGTGCATCCGACGGGAAATGACCTTCGATCTCGATCGAAAAAAAGACAAACTGCATCTTCTGATGGGGCTCGGCTCCATCCTGCTCGATCTCGATCACGCGATCCGTATCATCCGCAACACCGAGGACGAGAAACAGGTGATCCCCAACCTGATGGAGGCGTTCCATCTTTCCGAAAAACAGGCGGAATATATCGCGGAGATCAAACTGCGGAATCTCAACCGCGAATACATACGCCAGAGGATCGAGGAGATCGCCGCGCTCGAAAAGGAGATCGCGGATCTGACCGAAACGATACAAGACGAGATCAAGATCAAGGGGAGGATCGCGGATCAGCTGCGCGCGATCAAGAAGAAATACGGGTCGCCTCGCCGCACCGAGATCATCGCGCAGGAAGAGATAAGCGCGCCGGATCCCTCGCTTCTGATCGACGATTATCCGGTCAAACTGCTTCTCTCCAAACACGGATTCTTCAAGAAACTCGCCGCGACCGGCAGCCGCGGGGAGGACCAGAAATACAAGGAGGGCGACGGGGAACTGCAGACGGTGGACGCGAACAACACTGACTCGCTTCTCGTCTTTACCAACAAACTGCGGATGTACGCCGCGAAGATCTCCTCGTTCGAGTTGATCCGTCCCTCCGTGATCGGAGAACTACTCCGTTCGACCCTGAAGATGGAGAAGGGGGAGAAACCCACGGCGATCTGTCCCGTCAACCATGAGACGGGGAGCGTGGTGCTCGCGTTCTCCGACGGTACGGCCCTGCGCTGTCCGTCCGAAGATTTCCCGACGGATCAGCGGCGGATCAAACTCTTCGCGATGCAGGCGGGGCTGGCGACGCCTCTTGCGGCTCTCCCCGAAAGAACGGGGGAGAACAGCGAGATCTGGTTCAAAACCGAGGACGGAAAGGTCGTCTGCATCAACACCCGGCTGATCGAGCGTTCGCCTCTCCTGACCGCGATCCCTGTGCAGGCCGTGATCTTAAAAAAAGGGGTCAAACTGGAATCCGTGACCTCCGCTTGCCCTTCGGATATCACGCCGTCGGACAAACTGAAAAAGAGCCGGATCCCCGCGCTGCCCGTTTTACCCGACGCAGAATAACAAATACCGCCGCCGAAGAATTCGGCGGCGGATGTGTTTTGAATCGGGTCAGAGAAGATATAGAAGCAAAGCGACGAGCGGCATCGTCCCGACGGCAAGCAGCGTGGATACGCAGACCATCGTGCTTGCGTAAGGAGCGTCGCCGTCGAAGCGTTCGGCGTACATCACCGTTACGGCGGCGCAGGGCGTCGACCCGCAAATGAACAGCGTGTTGAAAACGATCTCGTCGTAATAACCGACCGTCTTCGCAAGTTTCAGAACGCAGAAGATCAGAGCGGGAAGAAGCAGCATCCGGACGAAGAGATAGCGGTAGAGAACGAGATCGCGCCAGACGCGTTTCCATTCGATCTCAAAGAGATGCAGCCCGATCACACCCATCGAGAGCGGCGCGACGAGAGAGTTCAGGATCGAAAGGAACTCCTCCGAAACGGGGGGAAGATAACTGTTGATCGGCGTGATGAAGAAGATCAGACCGACCATGATCGCGATCGACGCGGGGTTCAGAAACGCCTTTTTCAGCGACATATATTTGACGTCGCCGGTGAATACGTAGCATCCGACCGTCCAGACGAGGATATTGAAGCAGACGACGTAGACGGAAACGTAGATCGCCGCCTCCGAGCCGAGAAGCCCCAACACGAGCGGAAGACCCATATAGCCGGCGTTGGTGAAGATCGTGCCGAATCGCAAAACGCGGCGGCGTTTGGCTTCGTCCGGGTCCTCGCCTTCTTCGGGGGCGCGCTTCTTCACACGGAAGAAGATCAGCGAAACGGCGAAAAAGACGAGGTGAAAGACGAGAAAGAATCCGACGACCGCAAGCGAGCGGAGCGCGATGGTCTTGTCAAAGTCGCGGTAGAGCGCGAGAATGATCATTCCCGGCGTTCCGACGTAAAGGACGTAGTTGGAGAGCGATACGCCGAAACCGTCCTTCACCAGCCCGAACTTTTTCATCAAAGCCGTCGGCAGCATCAGAAGAACGAGGAGCAGAACGCGGGAAAACAGGACTGCGATATCGAACATTCGGAAAACTTCCTTTTACGCGCTTGTCGGTCAGTCGGCGGGCTCGAGGGTCACAAGACAGGTCGTGAAGAGCGCGAGGTCGAGATAAACCGTCGCGGATCTGCCGGTGAAGATCTCCTCTCGGACCGGCTCGTCGTCGTGATCCTCATCCAGTACGCGGAGGGTCATCTTGACGGGCGTTCCGGGAAGATCCTTCAGTTCGAGCTTGACCCGCTTGTTTTCCGCCTCGTCAAGGTCTTCGTAGTAGGTAAACATCACGGCGGCGTTCTGTTTACCGACCGCAGCGACGCCGTAGACGGTCGGATCGTCGGACTTGATATCGGCGGCGGTCCCGCAGCGATGGACCTGATTGAACATCCGGAAAGGATAGTAGCCCTTCAGACGGTCGCAGACCAGGTCGGTCGAGAACATCCCGTTCAACGTGCAGGGACGGGCGTCGTAGTACATCAGCATATCCAGCGGTTCGTACTGCGACGCTTCGATCGTCGAAGCGACGAAGGCGGCGCCCTTCAGATTCTTCATCGTCCGGATCGAATAGACCCAGTTGTCGCCGGTCCATCCCTTGACGTAGTTCCACTCGTTCAGGATGCTTTCGGTTTCGGTGAATCCGTTTGCGTCGAGCGCGGCGCGGACCTCTCTTTCGTATTCGAGAACGCGGGAGGGAAGTTTGGCGTAGACGTGCCAGGAGAAGAAATCGAGCGGGACGTTATGATCGCGGCAGAACGCGAGGAACTCGTCCTTCCAGCCCCCTTTCGGATTGCAGATCGCGGGACCTCCGATCTTCAGATGCGGGAAGCAGGATTTGAGGTGTTTCGCCGCAATCTCAAAGAGATCGAAGAACTGAAGTTTGGTCCCGCCCCACGTGCGCTTGTGGGTCGAGTCGTCGGGGTCTAGATCCGGCTCGTTCCAGATCTCCCAATACTCCACGTCGTATTTGAAACCGTCCGCCCAGCCCTCGGTATAATGGCGGATGATATGTTCGCAGACGACCGCCCATTTTTTGAAATCCGGAGGGGGAAGCGTGCCGTACTTCTTCTTCCAATGCTCGATCTTGTTGCCGAGACGGTAGAAGGGCTTGACGCCCGCAAAGTCCATGACCTGCATATATTCGTCGGTCAGGGTGAAGTCGTAGGACGCGGGATCGTCGGGATCCTTCGAGAAATCGGGGAAGATCGCGATGATATCGACCGTGTGCTCGCCGCCGTAACTGGAGCAGAAAGAGGCGTCGTGCGTTCTGGCGTAGGGGATCTCCGCCTCGCGGAAGGCGTCGATGTTGGTGATGCGCTGATCCTCCGCGAACTTGTAGACCGGACCGTTGTTGACGGCGTGCATGGGCTTCATTTGACCGAGTTTTTTCGAGAAATCGACAGAGATGGTTTGCATAATTCTCTCCTTTTGACCGATTTGGCCGTTCGTTCGTTATCATTATAGAGTATCCGTCGATGAAAGTCAAGGAAAAGAACGAAAATACGCCCTAAAAACGGGAAATGAAGAAGGATTTATCGGTAGCGAGACAATTTTATAAAAAAGATGGAATTATACTTGACAAGAAAAACGCTTCGTGCTATAATAATTCGACGCTTGCAAAGGGTCTAAGTGCGTTTACGCCGCCCGAGGCAGCGATTAAAAAGAAGAAAGAGAGGTGCTTTTCGTGTTTGCAGTTTTTGAAACGGGTGGAAAGCAGTACAAGGTCTCCGAGGGCGATATCGTCAAGATCGAACGCCTCGCCGTGAAGGACGGAGAGACCGTGACCTTTACGAAGGTCCTTGCCGTCGGCGGAGACAAACTTTCGGTCGGCGCTCCCTACGTGGACGGCGCTTCGGTGAAAGCCGAGGTTCTCGCCGCGGAGCAGAAAGACAGAAAGATCTACGTCTTCAAGTACAAAGCCAAGAAGAACGAAAAGAAGAAGATCGGTCACAGACAGCTCTTCACGAAGATCAAGATCACGTCCATCAACGCCTGAATATGACGACGGTTGTATTCTACAAGACGGGCGGTATTTACTACGGTTTCGAGGAACAGGGGCACACCGGTTTCGGTGAAGAGGGGAATGACGTTCTCTGCGCCGCGCTTTCTTCGATGACCATGCTTCTCATCAATGCGATCGAGGTCAGTTACGCCTGTGACGTCGACTACACGATCGACGAGAAGACCACCGATATCCGCGTGATCGCGAAGTCGGCGCTTCCCGCGTATGAGAAGGACGAGAAGAAGCAGTATGCCGTCTCGGGTCTTATCAGCGCTTACTATTTCCAACTGATGGATCTCCTCGAGGATTATTACGATTTCCTCGACGTGAAGGAGATCGAACGGGATCCCGAAAAGTAAGCGACCATCTTAACAAGGAGGAATAAAGAAATGTTGAAACTCGGTTTGCAGTTCTTTGCTCACAAAAAGGGCGTCGGCTCGACCAAGAACGGTCGTGACAGCGAATCCAAGCGTCTCGGTGTGAAACGCGCGGACGGGCAGGCGGTCCTTGCCGGTAACATTCTTGTCCGGCAGCGCGGGACGAAGATCCGTCCCGGCGTGAACGTCGGTCGCGGTTCGGACGATACGCTCTTCGCTCTGACGGACGGCGTCGTCAGATTTGAGACCAAGAACAACCACAAGCAGGTCAGCGTTTACGCTGCCGAATGAAAGATTCGTGCCGCGGCTCAATCGAGCGGCGGCACGGTTTTCTATAAAGAGAACTGACGCGGAGGTAACAGTATGGCATACGTTCTTGTAACGGGCGGCACGGGGTTTATCGGCTCGCATACCGTCGTGGAACTGATCAAGGCCGGGCGCGACGTTCTGATCGTCGATTCGCTGATCAACAGTAAGAAGACGGTCCTCGACCAGATCAAAAAGATCACGGGCGTCAAGCCGAAGTTCATCAAGGCGGATCTCGTGGACGAGAACGCCGTCACCCGCATTTTCACCGACAACGAGATCGATTCGGTCATCCATTTTGCCGGGCTCAAGGCGGTCGGGGAGTCGGTCAAGATCCCCCTGATGTACTATCAGAACAATCTGATCAGTACGCTGAACATACTGAACAATATGCTGGCGCACGGCGTCGACAAATTGGTGTTCAGTTCGTCCGCGACCGTGTACGGCGATCCCGCGTCGGTCCCGATCCGCGAAGATTTCCCGCTCTCCGCGACCAACCCGTACGGACGGACCAAGCTGATGATCGAACAGATCCTTTCGGATATGGCGAAGGCGATCCCGCACGTCCGTTTCTCGGTCCTTCGGTACTTCAACCCGATCGGCGCTCACGAGAGCGGACACCTCGGGGAAGATCCGCGCGGGATCCCGAACAACCTGGTCCCTTACGTCGCACGCGTCGCCGCAGGGATCCTTCCGCAGGTCAACGTGTTCGGAAACGACTATAAGACCCACGACGGAACGGGCGTGCGCGACTACATCCACGTCGTCGATCTCGCAAGAGCCCATCTTGCGGCGCTCAAACGGCTGGACGAGACGAACGAGACGATCGAGCGCTTCAATATCGGGACGGGGAAGGGCTACTCGGTCCTCGACGTCATCCACGCCTACGAAAAGGCGGCGGGGGTCAAGATCCCGTACGTCATCACCGAACGCCGCAGCGGGGATATCGACGCCTGCTACGCCGATCCGACCAAGGCGAAAGAGATCCTGCATTGGGAGGCGGAATACGACCTCGACAGAATGTGCCGCGACTCGGTCAGATTCCTCGAGATGTATCCCGAAGGCATCCCCGAGGACGCGTCTTTCTGACCTTTTTATAACTTACGGCGATCCGGTCGTTCTGGATCGCCTTTTCTTTATCTGCCTTAAATTATCTTATTGAATTATCATATTTAGCGCAAAGAAGAGACCAAGCCGTCTACGTCGTTTGTCGTGTTGAACGCGCCGAAACTGACGCGGACGGTCCCCTCGGGAAAGGTACCGAGCCTCCGGTGAACGAGAGGCGCACAATGAAGACCCGCGCGGACCGCGATCCCCGCTTCGTCAAGTCTGCGGGCGGTCTCCTCGGGCGTTCTGTTCGCTTCACGGAATGAAAGGACGGACGACGCGGCGTTCTCCGTTCCGTATAGTGTGATCCCCGGTATCCGGGAGAGCCGTTCCCGCGCATAGCCGACCAATCGCCTTTCGCGTTCGGCAACAAGATCGGGGTCTCTCTCCAGAAGGAATCGGATCCCCGCGGCAAGCGACGCGATCGCGGGCGTCGACAGCGTTCCCGCTTCGTAACGGTCGGGAAGATAGGGCGGCATATCCGGGTTTGCCGATTCGCTCCCGCTCCCGCCCGAGAGAAACGGCTTGCAGCCCTCCGCGTTTTTCAGGTACAGAAAGCCGCTCCCCTGGATGCCGTACAGCGCCTTGTGTCCCGGAACAGCGATCGCGTCGGCAAGTCGTATGATCTCCCTGTCGGGCGTTCCGTGTCCGATCCATTGGGAACCGTCGAGGATCAGACAGATCCCGCGGGCTTTGGCGTACGCGGCTATCTCCGGGACCGGCAAACGTTCTCCCGTTACGTTCGATACGGGATTGCAGATCAGGATCGCGGTCTCTTTTTTGACGGCAGATCTCAGATTCGCGAGAACGTCTCCCTGGCCCGAGAATACCGAATACTCCGCGATCCCGTCCTTTTTCAATCGTTCGACGGGTCGGAGGACCGCGTTGTGCTCCTGGTCGCTGATCAGGATATGATCCCCGCGCCGGACCCGCGTGTAAAGCGCGAGATTGAGCCCGTAGGTCGCGTTCGGCGTAAAGATGATCGACGACGGGTCGGGAACGCCGAGAAAATCCGCGATCTCACACCGTGCGTCGTAGACGGTCTCCGCGGCGAGAAGCGAGAGCGCGTGCGCCCCTCTCCCGGGATTCCCCCCGATCGATTCGATACAGTCCGCGACGGCGCGTTTGACCGATCCGGGCTTGGGAAAGGTCGTGGCGGCGTTGTCGAGATAGATCATCCGTCCGCCTCGCGCGTCTTGAATCCGATCCCCGCCTGACGTAAGATCGCGCTCACGCGATACGCGTCCCGTTCCGGAAAGGAAAGTCCGTAGGAACAACCCTCCGTCTTGTCGGTCTCCTTGACCACGTTTGCCGAGATCCCCTCCCGTGCGAGCATCCGTTTTGCCTTGATCGCGTAAGAGATCGATCCGATCAGGATCTTTCCGTATTCCATAGACCGTTTTTCCTTTCCTTTTACGTCTCCTATCAACAGAATATGCGAAAGTCGACCGTTCCGACAGAACAAAAGAGCCCGCTGTCGAAAAAAACGGGTCAAACCTTGAAAAAATGGGGAATTCGGGTAGACAAAATCGGGAACGGGTGTTATAATATAAGGAAGAAACAAGGAGGCGCCGATATGGGCAGGATCGTGACGTTCGAGGGCCGCGGGATCGGTTCGAACTGCTATCTGTTTTGGGACGACGCGGGTGAGAACGCCGTCGTGATCGATCCGTCCGCGTCCCCCGAGACGACGGCGCCGGTTTTCGGTCACGCGATCCCGTATATCCGCGCGATCCTTCTGACCCACGCGCACGCCGATCACATGATGAATCTCCGGAAATGGAGAGAGGCGACCGGAGCATCCGTCCTGATCGGCAGGTACGACAGGTACGCGACGTCCGATCCCGTGGCAAACGCGGCGGATCTGCTCGGTCTTCCGACCGGGGATTACGGCGACGCCGACAGGGGGCTGGAGGATCGCGACGAGATCACGGTCGGTCGGGAAAAACTGACCGTGCTTCACACGCCGGGGCACACCGTCGGGTCGGTCTGCTACCTTTCTTCGGAGGCGCTGTTCTCCGGCGACACGCTTTTTGCGTTCGGCGGGTTCGGACGGACCGATCTTTTCGGCGGCTCGGACGAGTCGCTTGCCGGATCGGTGCGATCTCTTTTGTCGTTGCCGACCGACGTTACCGTTTATCCCGGACACGGACCGAAAACCGATATCGCCCGGGAAAGGATCTATCATTCATATACGCCCGACTGACGGGACGAAAGGAATCCGCAAATGGAAGAAATGGCGAACAATTTTATCCACGAGATTATTGACTCGGATCTGGAAAAGGATCCGGAACTCAAGATCCACACCCGCTTTCCGCCCGAGCCGAACGGCTATCTGCATATCGGGAGCGCGAAGGCGATCTGGATCAACAGTATGACCGCGAAGAAATACGGCGGTCTTTTCAATCTGCGCTACGACGATACCAACCCGACCAAAGAGGGAGACGAGTTCGTTAAGTCGATCTACGAGGATCTTTGCTGGCTCGGTGCTGTTCCGACCGGCGGGATCTTCTACGGCTCGGATTACTTCGATAAGTGCTACGAGTTCGCAGTCAAACTGATCAAGCAGGGCGACGCCTACGTCTGCGATCTTTCCGCCGACGAGATGCGCGAATACAGAGGAACCTTGACCGAGCCGGGGAAGCCCAGCCCGTGGCGCGACAGGTCCGTAGAGGAGAATCTGGACCTGTTCGAGCGGATGAAGAACGGGGAATTCCCGGACGGCGCGAAGACCCTGCGCGCAAAGATCGATATGGCGTCCCCGAATATCAATATGCGCGACCCCGCGATCTATCGGATCGTCCACACGCCGCATCACCGTCAGGGGAACAAATGGTGCATCTATCCTCTCTACGATTACGCCCATCCGATCCAGGACGCGCTGGAGGGGATCACGCATTCGCTCTGTTCGATCGAATTTGAAAACCACCGTCCGCTCTACGATTGGGTCGTCGAGCACGTCGGGTTCGAGCCCCGTCCGCATCAGTACGAATTCGCGCGGCTGAACGTCACGCATACCGTCATGAGCAAAAGGTATCTCCGCGAACTTGTCGAGACCGGTCTTGTCGACGGCTGGGACGATCCGCGAATGCCCACGCTCTGCGGTCTGCGCAGAAGAGGATATACCCCCGCGTCCATCTTTGATTTCGTGTCCCGCGCCGGCGTTGCCAAAGCGTTGAGCCTGGTCGATCACGAACTGCTCGAGCATTGCATCCGCGAAGAACTGAACGAGACGGCGCCCCGCCGCGTCGCGATCCTGAAACCGATCAAGGTAACGGTCACGAACTATCCGGAGGGAAAGACCGAGTATTTCGATCTTCCGAACCATCCGCAGCACCCCGAACTCGGAACGCGTAAAGTGCCGTTCTCGCGGCATCTTCTGATCGATTCAGACGACTTCTCGATGGATCCGCCTCCGAAGTTCTTCCGGCTGAAACCGGGCGGGGAGGTCAGGCTGATGGGCAGTTACCTCCTGAAATACGAGGACGTAAAACTCGACGCCGACGGAAAGGTGGCGGAGATCCTCTGCACGGTGGATCTTGAGACCGGGAACGGAAATCCCGCCGACGGACGGAAGGTCAAGGGGACCATCCATTGGCTCTCCGAATCGGAAAGCGTCCCGGTCGACGTCAAGCTCTACGACGAACTCTTTACCATCGAGAACGTCAACGACATTCCCGAAGGGAAGGGGTACGGCGACTATCTGAACGTCGATTCGGTTACCGATATGCCGGAGGCGCGGGTCGAGGCTTCGCTTGCGGACGCGAAACCGGGCGACCGCTTCCAGTTCGTTCGCGTCGGCTATTTCGTCAAGGACACCAAATACGAAAACACGTTTAATCGCATCGTCGGGCTGAAGGACAGTTACAAGGTCTGACGGGCAAAGGAATACAAGGAGAAACCATGAAGATCAACACCAAATGCATCCAGTCCGGCTACCAACCGAAAAACGGGGAGCCCCGCATCCTGCCCATCGTGCAGTCGACCACGTTCAAGTACGATTCGAGCGACGAGATGGGAATGCTCTTCGACTTAAAAAAGAGCGGCTATTTCTACTCCCGTCTCGCCAATCCGACGTGCGACATGGTCGCAGCTAAGATCGCGGACCTCGAGGGGGGCGTCGCCGCGATGCTCACGTCGTCCGGTCAGGCGGCGAACCTGATCGCTCTCTTCAATATCGTCTCCGCGGGTCAGCATATCGTCGCGTCCTCCGCGATCTACGGCGGGACCTTCAATCTGATCGGCGTGACTATGAAGAAAATGGGTATCGACGTGACCTTCGTTGATCCCGACGCGACCCCCGAGGAACTCGACGCGGCGTTCAAGCCCGAGACCAGAGCGGTCTTTGCCGAATCGATCTCAAACCCCGCGCTCGCCGTTCTTGATTTTGATAAATTCGTTGCCGCAGCGCACGGCCACGGCGTTCCGATTGTCGTCGACAACACGTTCCCGACTCCGATCAACTGCCGTCCTTTTGAGTTCGGCGTCGATATCGTGACCCACGCGACCACCAAATATATGGACGGTCACGCAATGACCATCGGCGGTTGTATCGTCGACAGCGGCAACTTCGATTGGGAGGCGCACGCGGACAAATATCCGGGGCTGACCACGCCCGACGATTCCTACCACGGGATCACCTATACCAAACAGTTCGGCAAGATGGCGTACATCACGAAGGCGGTCGCCCAGCTGATGCGCGATCTCGGCTCGATCCAATCGCCGCAGAACGCGTTTCTGATCAATATCGGGCTCGAAACCCTCGCGCTTCGGATGAAACGGCATTGCGAAAACGCGCTTGCAGTCGCCGAGTTTCTCTCGAAGCACCCGAAAGTAACCTGGGTGAACTATCCCGACCTTCCCGGCAACAAGTACTACGACCTTGCGAAGAAGTATATGCCGAACGGCACCTGCGGCGTCGTTTCCTTCGGGATCAAGGGAGGCAGGGAAGCCGCGACCCGCTTTATGGATTCGCTGAAACTCGCGGCGATCGTCACGCACGTCGCCGACGCCCGCACCTGCGTTCTGCATCCGGCAAGCACGACGCACCGTCAGTTGACCGACCGCCAGCTCGATGAGTGCAAAACGCCCGCCGATCTCGTCCGTTTCTCGGTCGGGATCGAGGACGTCGAGGATATCATCGCGGATCTGTCGCAGGCGCTTGAAAAAGCGTAATGGGACGGCTGCTTTCCGCCGTGAAACGCATTCCCGGGTTGATCTATCCGGCGAAATGCGTTTCCTGCGGAGAATTGCTCTCTGACGGCGGGGAAGTTTTCTGCCGTACCTGTTACGATTCCTACGAGAACGCGAAACAGGAGGAATGCAGCCGCTGCCATAAGGAACGCTGCCGTTGTACCTGTCCGTCGTTTTCGCTCGGGAAAGCTGGGCTGCGCCGTCTCATCAAACTCTTTCGGTATCAGCCGGCGGAGAGCGATCTTCCCGAAAACAGGATCCTTTACAACCTCAAACAACGACATTTAAAGAACGTGTTCGACTTCTTCGCGCGCGAACTTTCCGAGTCGATCGACGCGGCTCTCGGCGAACACGAAAAGGCGACGGCGATCCTGGCGCCTTGTCCGAGAAGCGCGGGCGCGAAAAGAAAGAACGGCTACGATCACACCTTTTTGCTCTGCCGCGCGATCTCGAAGGTGACGGGGATCCCGGTTTTCTCCGGTTTAAAGCGGAAACGCGGCGGCAAGATGCAGAAGCGGCTCTCGGGGGACGAAAGACGGCGGAATATCGTCAACCGATTCTTTATCAAGAACGGAGACGAATTGACGGGGAAGACGGTCATCCTCTTTGACGACGTGACCACCTCCGGCGCGACGTTGCTCGAATGCCGCCGAGTCGTGAAGGTCGCAGGCGCATCCCGCGTGATCCCTTGCGTGATCGCGTATTCCGGACGTGATTTCGTCCTTCGCCCGCAAAAATCACGGAAAAAAGGGAAGAAATACCTGAGACCAATTCGTTTTTAATCCCAAAACAAAAAACTACCTTTCCGTTTCGGAAAGGTAGTTTTTATATTTGAGAAAGGATTATTTTACGGTCGCGAGAATGCGGTCGGTCCATTCGTCGACGGCTTTTTCTTCATCGGGGGTGACTTTCTTTGCGAATTTGAAGGGAAGTCCGCCGGTGATGATCAGAACGTCGTCGATGAAGTTGGTCCCCGCCTCCTTGATGATCTCCTTGAGTTTGGCGACGTCCTCGGGGAGACCGTCCGCGATCAGCGCCACGTTCGCGGCTCTCTCTTTCGAGAGGTCGGTGCAGAAGCGGCGGAACGAATCGGACAGGGAAGATTTGACCGTCGCGCTCCTTGGATTTGTTTTCCTTATCTATTATAACATAGAACGTCGAAGAATGAAAGCCCGTAGTTCAAAAAAACGAAAAAAGTCGTTATTGAGAAAAGAGGAGGAAAAGTTCATTTGGAGCGCGAGGCAGGGAACGCTGCGATCTGAACCCCGAGACACACGGAACGTCGACCGTTCGCGTGAGTAGACGTCCCCGACCGTCGAAAACTCGATATTTTATACCGGAGAAAATTATAGACGCAATTATACCTAATACATATTTTATATAATTGAGGGAAGGGTTAAACCATTCGCCCAGGCGCTCGTACCGCGTTTCGCTGACGCTCCGCACCCTCCCGGCGTCCCTCCGGGTGCTATTCGGGCTTTTTCGGTCTGCCGTTGATTTTCTGTTGACTTTGGCTATTTGGTATTGTATCTTTGCACGGGGCTTTGTCTTGAAGGATTGATTGATCTTTGTTTGAATGGATCCGGACGACGCTCCGCGGATATTCGATCGATTGTCTTTCGGTTTTGACGCTCGTTTTTCAACAAAGCGTTTTTCAGAGATGAAATCGTAGGATTCTACATCTGGCGTTCTCAAAAACGGTTTTACGAAAAACAATTCCGGATCTTCCGTCCTCGATCGGAACTCGGCAAAGCGTTCTTCGGATGCGAAATCGTAGGATTCTACCTCCGGCGATCTCAAAAACGGTTTTCCAAAAAGAGTTCTTTACAAAATTGAGTTCCGCACGTCCATATACTTCTCTTTGACGCGGCTTGCACACATTTTGATTTTTCGGGTATTCATCTTTCAAGCGATAAAGCCAACCGAATTCTCAAAACGTTTGAAATCGTATGTTCTACAATACATTATAGAAAATAATTATTTTATATCACAAGCGATATAAAGTGATTTCGTACGTCACAAATCGTGAAAAATCGTGATTTTGGCGCGGGCGTGTTGCTTTTGGGAGAAAAACTGTGGTATAATAAGAAAAAACCGAGGAGATCCGACCTTTGATCATTGATCCCCACATTCATCTTTTGCCCGGGCTCGGAGACGGTCCTGCGGACGAAAACGAAGCCGCCGAAATGCTGAATTCCCTTGCAAACGCGGGCGTTTCGTGCGTAGTCGCCGTTACGCATCTCGACCTTTCCCGGATGCAGGATCACGTACTGTTTCCCCGGCGTTTGCACGAAGCGCAAAGGGCATTGAAAAGCGTGCAGAAACAGTTGAAATCGCGTGTAAAGCTTGTTTATTCCTACGAAATCGACTATGAACCGGGGCTTTTCCGGAACTTCGATATGAAGGCGTACCGGATCCCGGGGACCGATCTTTTGCCCGTGAACTTCCCCATCGGCGTCTTTGACGAAGCGGATATGCGGGACTTTTCGTACCTGATCCAGCGTCAGCATCTGCGCCCGCTGATCTGTCATTTCGAGCGGCATATCCTGATGCCCGGGAACGCCAAAGAAAAACTGCTCGGCATCTATGCCTGCGAATATCTGATCTCGTCCACTTCCCTGATCTTCCGTCCGATCCAAGACGTTCTGCAGCGCAGCGCGATCGACCGCCGCACGTTCTACCTTTGTACCAACGCGCACAACGCGTCGAGCCGCGCCCCGATCGTGACGCCCGAGGATATGCGGCTCTCCGGCACGTTTCAGCTCGCGCTCTATAAGAAACTCCTGCAGTCGAACGCCGCGCTGTATCGGTCGATCGTCAAATAGACGGTTTTCCCTTTTTCTTGAGGTATTTTACCCGCGTCGCTTCCCCGCCGCGCAGATGGCGCTCGGACTTGTTCTTTTCGAGGATCGCCCGCACGCGGTCGAACAGATCCGGGTTGATCCGTTCCAGTTTTTCCGTAATATCCTTATGTACCGTGCTTTTGCTGATCGAAAAAACGTGCGCGACGGCGCGGACCGTCAAGCCGTATTCGATCAGGTATTCCGCCAGTATCTCGCATCTTTCTTTCCCCATCGCGCTCATCACCCGCGTCCCCCTCTTCCCGGTCGTCCCGGTATTCCAGTATATGAAAGGGATGGAGCGATCCATGCAAAAAGAAGAAATAAAACGCAAAGATTCCTCCGTGATGGAGGGGATGCAGTCGATCCGCTCGGTCATCGCGGGCAACCGGGCGGGCGTAAATGACCGCAGGATCACGGAAATACTGGTCGACGCGAGCAAGGTCAAAACGCTCTCCCGTGAACTCGGTTGGCTGAAACGCGTTTCGCTTGAAATGGGCTTTTCGATCAGAGAATGCGAAGGATCCGAGATCGACGAGATTTCGCTCGGACGGACGCACGGCGGGATCCTGGCGATCTGTACCGAGAGAACGATCTCTCCGCTTGACGGCGATCAGATCAAGGAGAACGGGTTTTACGTTATGATCGAGGGGATCGAAGACCCGTACAATTTCGGCTACGCGCTGCGTTCGCTTTACGCCGCGGGGGTCGACGGGATCGTGCTTGACGAGCGGAACTGGATGAGCGCCGCGGGCGTCGTCGCGCGTTCCTCCGCCGGCGCGTCGGAGTTGTTCCCGGTCTTCAAGGCAAAGCCGACCGAAGCCGCAGATCTCTTCTCCCGTAAGGGCTATTCGATCGTCTGCGCAGATCGCGATACGCCCTACACGCTGGAAGACGCTGAGATCCGCTTCCCCGTTTTCCTTATCGTCGGGGGCGAGCGCCGCGGGATCTCAAGGGCGTTGCTTGACCGGGCGGATCTGAAAGTGAAGATCTCCTACGGACGGGAGTTCCGCGCCGCGCTCTCCGCGGCGTCCGCCGCGACCATCCTCGCATACGAAATATTCCGCCAAAACAGAAATAAATAAATTAACCGCCGCAAAGAAACCGCGGCGGTTATTCGGTTTAATCGAGAGAAGCGAGTTTTTCCTTGATGAGATCGAATATTTGATCCTTGCTTTGGAGCGGCAGATCCTGCTGTTTGCACGCCTCGGGCTCCTGGGCGGATTCTCCCGGCAGATCGTCCTCCGACGTGAAGAAGATCGTGATCTCGTCCGTGTAAACGACGAGGTCCATCAAATAGCCGTGATAGGAACTCTCGATCGCGATGAACTGTACGTCGTCGTCCCAGTTGACGTCGATACCGCACCGACCCAGACCGGTTGTTTTGAGTCGTTTCGCAAGCGATCCGTCAAGATAGTCCGTGAGCAGAAGATCAAACGCCGTGTACTTTTCTTTCGGCTTGTCGTCCAGATACTGCCGGATCTTCTTCTTTTTTGACGAAAAAAACATCGAAAACCCTCTTTCTTTTAAAAAAACGGGGCAAAAGCCCCGTTTGGTTTGTGATGGGATTACTCGTCGTCCTTCTCGGCGTCGTCGAGGTCGCAATCCTCGTCGCAGGTATCGCACTCGCCGTCGCAGACGCAGCTGAACTTTTCTCCGCAGGCGGGACAAACGATATTCTCGGGATCGAGCGAATCGTCGAAGCAGACGACCTCGCCGCAGGACGGACAGGTCGCTTCGTAGAAGTTCGCCTCGTCGTCGTCCTCGTCTTCGTCGTCATCATCCTCATCTTCGTCTTCATCGATCTCGTAGAGATCGTCTTCGACGTCGGTCAGATCGTCGTCGAGTTCCTCGACGTATTCGCGAAGCTCGCGGGCGTTCTCGGAGAGTTTCTTGATCTCGTCAGCCATTTCGGTAAGAAGCTCGGAGATTTCCCCGAAGAGCTTGCCGGTCGGGGTCGTGAGATCGAGTTCCATTCCCTCGATCAGCCCTTTGATATATGCCGCTTTTTCGGTGATTTTCATAGTTACAGTCCTCCTTTACGGGTTACGCGGACGTCAGACGGTCAGGCGCGCTCCAGATAAGAACCGCCGTCGCGGGTGTCGATGCGGATCATATCGCCCTCGTTGATGAAGATCGGGACCTTGATGGTCGCGCCGGTCTCGACGGTGGCGATCTTCTGCACGTTGGTCGCGGTGTTGCCCTTCACACCGGGCTCGCACTCGGTGACCTTCAGTTCGACGAACGTCGGCGGCTCGACCGAGAAAACGTTGCCGTTCCAGGAAAGGATCTTGCACATGGTCTCTTCCTTTACGAAACGGAAGTTGTCGCCCAGTTTGTCCTTGGAGAGCGGCATCTGGTCGTAGGTCTCCATATCCATAAAGTAGTAGAGATCGCCGTCGTTGTAGAGGTACTGCATCTCCTTGCGCTCCACGATCGCCTGCTCGAATTTCGCGGTCGGGTTGAAAGAAGTTTCGGTCACGCTGCCGGTGATGATGTTCTTCATCTTGGTACGGACGAACGCGGCGCCCTTCCCCGGTTTCACGTGCTGGAATTCGACGACCACCATAAGGTTGCCGTCATATTCGAAGGTCATTCCGTTTCTGAAATCGCCAGCGGTAATGGTTGCCATAATCTCGTTTCCCCGACGGTATGAATATAGTCGGAAGAGTTCGATCCGCCCGGCCGTCGCCCGAGCGGCTCTTCCTTTACGCGCAGAACGCGCAATTTTTCAATAGTATTCTAACATAAAGAAAGGATATTTGCAAGAGGGTAAGCCGTTTTTTTCCTACTTTTCGGGTCAAATCGTCAGAAAAGCTCGACCAGTTCCTTCGGTGAGTGCGCGAAATTGCGGATCCCGTCCGGGGTGATCGCGACCATATCCTCGATCCGGCAGCCGTATTTTCCCTTCAGGTAGACGCCGGGCTCCACCGTCACGACGTTGCCGGCGACCAGTTTCCCGCTGCTCTTCGGGGAGAGGCGGGGGGAGTCGTGGATGAACAGTCCGACCCCGTGCCCGAGCGAGTGACCGAAGGTCCCTTTGTATTCCGGCTCCGCGTCGATGATCTCGCGGGCGATCCTGTCGGCTTCGAGACACCCGGCGCCCTCTTTCAGGTACGCGAGCGCCTCGGTCTGCGCTTTCAGTACGGTGGAATAGAGCTTTTTCATTTCGGGATCGGCGGAGCCGACCGAGAAGGTGCGGGTCATATCGGAGCAATAGCCGTTGAAAAGAGCGCCGAAATCAAGCGTGAGAAAACCCTTTTGCAGTTTGACGTTGCGCGGTCTTCCGTGCGGCAAGGAACTGGCGCTGCCGGAGACGGCGATGGTCTCGAACGCCACTCCCTCCGCCCCGGATCGGCGCATAAAGAACTCCAGTTCA
>CACZAZ010000024.1:0-1141 GCA_902779285.1 uncultured Ruminococcus sp. | reverse complement strand
CGCGACCTCGATCTCGGTCATATCGGGCTTGATCACGGTCAGAAGATGAGCGAGAGCCGCGTCTGCGATATCCTGGGCGTGCGCGATCTCTTCAAGTTCCCCGTCGTCCTTGATCTCGCGCAGGACTTCGATCATATTCCCGATCCCGACGAAGGTAAAACCGGAAAGATCACGGCGCGTCCGTTCAAACTCGTCGCAGGAGAGCGTTTTACTCTCGTAACCGACCGTTTTCACGCACTCCGCGGCGAAAAATTCTCCGATGTGGGCGAATCGGTCGCCGGGGGTCACGACGGCAAACCGGGGATCGGCTTTCTTTTCCGCGTCCTCGGCGTAGCGGAAGTCGGTCAAAAGTTCCGCCCTTTGAAGCGTGATCAAAAGAAGCCCGTCAGTGAAGGGATAGCGGGACAGATACCGCTGATTGATCTCGGACGAGACGATCAAGGCGTCAAGCCCTTCCTCCTTCATTTTGGTACGCAAACGGTCGATCCTGTTCATTTTACAATCTCCCTTCGTAGTATCGTTTCATCGTCAGGGCGTCGTCGGACATGGTGCCGTCGGATTCGCAGATGATCGTGGGGGTCAGACGCTCTTTTGCAATGACGTCCATCAGCGGCTCGTACGGCGGGCCGTAAACGGTATCTCCGAACGTCAGATGGCGCTTTTCGCCGCCCGCGCTCCACTCGATCTTGGAGAAATGACAATGCAGGTTCCGGGCGATCCCGTCCCCTAACTTATCCCCTATCGAATCAAAAACGCGCAGATAATCCTCGGCAGAATTGAAAACACCACCGCATTCGCGGGCGTTCATGTGTCCGAAGTCGACGACCGGAACGAAACGCGGAGAGATCTTGCAGAGTTCGATCACTTCGTCGAGCGTGCCGAGCTGATTGACCTTTCCCATGGTTTCGAGCCCGATCAGCACCCCGTTGTCCGGGATCTCGTCGATCAGGTGGCAGAGCGTGTCGGCGGCGAGTTTCATCGCCTCCCCGCGTGTTATCTTCGCGGCGCTTCCCGTGTGGACGACGATCAGGTACGCGCCGAGCAGTTTCGCTGCGTTGAGCGACTGGGATATATAGCGCAGACTGCCGAGCCGTTTGACCTCTTCCACGCCCGAGAGCGAGATAAAATACGGCGCGTGAAG
>CACZAZ010000023.1 GCA_902779285.1 uncultured Ruminococcus sp. | reverse complement strand
ATAAGCGTAAGAGAGGAGGAGACCGATGGCAAGACCGGAGGGTGAAACCGAAGGAAAACTGAAATGGACCCCCGGCAGGATCGCGTATCTCGTCCTGATCCTTCTGCTCGTCGCGCTCGTTCTCTATCTTCTCGTAGCCAGGATCTCGGGAAAGGTCCCGTCGCTCTTCGGCTACTCGGTGGTGCGGATCGTCACCCCGTCGATGGATCCGAAGATCCCCGTGGGGTCGTTCGTCCTGATCAAAAAGGCGGCGCCCGAAGAGATCCGGGCGGGGGACATCATCACCTTCTATACCGACGATCCCGATCCCCTGATCGCGGGAAAGACCATTACCCACCGCGTTCTTTCGGTCTCGTGTGAGGACGGGAAATACGTTTTCGCGACCAAGGGGGACAATCAGGCGACCAATCCCGTTCCCGACGCCTACCCCGCACGCGGCGAACGCCTCGTCGGACGGTACGTCTGCGGGATGCTCCCGGTCACGGCGATCGTCACGCTCTACCGCGAACATCTGCCCATCGCGTTGCTCGTCACCATCCTGATCCCGACGATCATTACGGTCCAGAGCAGCGTCAGGAAAAAGATCAGATCGGCGTCCGCCGAGCGTGAGGAACGCGAAGAAAGCATCAGGCGGCAGGTGGCTGAGGAACTCGCCCGCCTGAAAAACGAACGAAACGGAAGCCAGGACCCGCCGGACGGCGGCGCGGCATCGAAATAAGCAGGAGAAAGGACAGACCTCCATGTTTGAAAAATTTAAGATCAGAAAGCAGATCAAGGTCATCCGCCAGCGGATCGCGTTCCTCGAGCAGAAGCGCGCGAGAAGCCAGGCGGCGCTCGTCGACGCCATCCTGAAAAAGGTAGATCCGAACGACGAGGACGTCGAATATTTCAACCAGTTTACCGGCGAGATCGAGCGTCTCCGTACCGAGATGCACGAACTCGAAGCAGAACTTCTCGGAGTTAAAGAGACGAAGTAAGTATGAAGAGTCAGAAGAATCAGAAGATCAAAAAGATCCTCTATACGGCGGCCCTGATCGGGACGGCGATTCTTCTCTTTGTCTCCGTGGTCTACTTCCTTTCGGTCATCATTCATTTCCGCGCCGACCTGAAGGAGACGACCGAGTCGCTCTCCGAACAGATGGCGGAGGACGCCGCCGCCGACATCAATATCGTGCTTCAAGCGGAACTTGCCCGCGCCGAGGCGCTGGCGGAGGAGATCAAAAAGTCCGGGGCGAGATGGGAAGACGTGAAGGCGGACGTCCAGCAGCAGCTGCACGATTACGCCGAAAACCGCGAGCATAAGGCGTATATCGCGTCGAGTATCCGCTACTTCCGGGGCGGGGTCGAATACGACAGTTCCGGGGCGGAGATCTCCTCGGCAGATAAAAAGAGCGAATCCATCCGGATCAGTATGAAGTCCAAAACCCCCGTCTTCTCCGGCATTTTCGAGGGGAACTACGGTCACGGGTACGTCCGTTCGTTCGTGCTCTGGTACCCCTTCGAGGAAGAGGATCACGCGGTGGTCGACGGATTTATGATCTATTATCTCTCCGACACGTTCTTTGCCTCGACCTCCTGCTACCGCGAGAACAACATCATCGTCGACGGCGAGGAGGAAACCGCGCCGCAAGAGACCGAGGAGAAAAAGCGGGCGTTCACCAACGACGCCGCCTTCTCCTGCCTGATCTCGCGTCACGAATCCGATACGAATATCTGGGTCATCGACCTGATCGGAAGAAACTCGACCAAGGAACTGAATCTCACCTCACCCGACCAGATCTTTTACGAACTTGATAAACTGACCCACGGCGCGTCGGGCATCAAGTATCTGCAGAGCGGTCTCGAGCAGAAGGAGACGCGGGTCACGACCGTCTCGATCTCCTCGACCAACTACACTACGCGATCGGTATCTCGCCCGTCCCTCTGACGGGCGGGGAGATCATGATCGTCGAGATCTACAACCCCGCGGTCATCTACCGCACGAGTTACAGCTTTATGGGTCAGATGGAGGGGGCGCTGATCTTCCTCGGGCTGATCTTCATCACCATCCTGTTCTACCTGAACTATCAGCGGACGCACCTCCGCGACAAGAAGGAACTGGAGGAGCAGATCGACTCGGTCTCCGGGTGTCTCACCTACCGCTATTTCTTAAATCATTCCGAGGAACTTGTCGAAAAGAACCCGACCAACCGCTACGCCGTCGCGATGCTGCGCGTCAACTATCTGCAGTACCTCGGACAGCTCTACGGCGACGAGATCTTTCTGAAGGTCATCCGTTTCGTCGGGGAAGTGTTCGAGAAACTGCTCGACCCCACCGAGACCTACGGTTATATCTCGGACAGTAACTTTGCCGTTCTCCTCCACTATCAGGAGGAGGTCGAACTGATGAACCGGCTGCGGATGATCCACGCGATCATCTACAACTTCCCGGAACTCAAGACCAAGAACAACCACGTCAAGGTCACCTTCGGTATCTATCTCGTCCGTCCGGAGGAGAAGTATTCCACCCTCCAATGCCTTGAAAAGGCGGGGATGGCGCTCCGCTCGACCACCTTCTCGGTCGACTCGCTGTTCCGCTTCTACAACGACGAACTGGGCGCCGACTCCAACCGTCAGGCGGAGATCGAACTCAAGATGGAGACCTCGCTGCAGAACGACGAGTTCAAGGTCTTCTATCAGCCGAAATACAACCTGAAAAAGGATACGATCGACTCGGCGGAGGCGCTGGTGCGCTGGTACGACCCCGAGAAGCACCGCTACTACCCGCCCGCGGACTTCATCCCGCTCTTTGAGGAGAACGGGTTCATCGTCAAACTCGACCATTACGTTTTCGAGCCGGTCTGCCGCCTCGCCGCCGACCGGATCAAGAACAAGCAGCCGCTGGCGCCCATCTCGATCAACGCCTCCCGCGTCACGGCGGGAGAGCCCGACTTTGTCCGCTACTATCTGTCGGTCAAGCGGAAATACGACATTCCGAACAACCTGCTCACCATCGAGTTCACCGAATCGACCGCGATGGACAACTACGAATCGCTCCGCAAGATCGTTGCGGACCTGAAGGCGGGCGGCATCGGAAGTTCGGTCGACGACTTCGGATCCGGCTTCTCGTCCTACAGTATCCTGAAAGAGCTGAAGATGGACGAACTGAAACTCGACCGCTTCTTCATCACGCCGGGCATCGACGCGGAACGCGACGACGCGCTGCTCAACTCGGTCATCAAACTCGGTCAGAAACTGGGTATGAAGGTGACCCAGGAGGGCGTGGAGTCGGTCGAAATGATGGACCGTCTGCGCCGCGCGGGATGCAACACCGTCCAGGGTTACTACTACTCGCGCCCGATCACGCAGGACGATTTCGCCGCTTTCCTCAATAAGGAACTGGCGACGGAAAAAGACGCGGAAACCGACAAATAAGGCGCGATCCAACCAGAGCCGCCGGATAACCGGCGGCTCAAAGTACGATTAGAAGGGAACTGCTATGACAAAACGCGAAGAACCGATCACGTCTCTTTTGACCTTTATTTCGGAGGGCGTTACCCCGTTTCACGCCGTCGCCGCGTGCGAAAAGCTTCTTACCGACGCGGGATTTTCTCCTCTCTTTGAGGGGGAGGAATGGAAACTCGAAGCGGGGAAAGGGTACTACGTCACCCGCAACCGCTCGTCGATCCTCGCCTTTCGCGCGCCGAAGGGCGAACTCGGCGGTTTTATGATCGCGGCGTCGCATACCGACTCCCCGACCTTCCGCGTCAAGCACGAGCCGACGTCTCCTTTGCAGGGCGGGCTTCTGCGGCTGAACGTCGAGGGGTACGGCGGGATGCTCTATTCGACCTGGTTCGACCGCCCGCTCTCGGTCGCCGGGCGCCTGACCGTGAACGAAAACGGCGCGATCAGGACCAAACTCGTCAAGGTCGACCGCGATCTTTTGATCATTCCGAGCGTCGCGATCCACCTGAACCGCAAGGCAAACGAGGGCGTCGCCTATAATCCCGCGATCGACCTTCAACCGCTCGTCGGCTCGGAGGGCGGGGATCTGCTCGCCGTCGTCGCGGAGGCGGCGGGGGTTTCGCGCGACGCGATCCTCTCCTTCGATCTTTCGCTCTACGACCGCACGCCGGGTTGGATCTTCGGGCTTGCGAGCGAATTCTTCTCGTCGCCCCGGATCGACGATCTCGAGTGCGTTTCGGGTACGCTTGCGGGCTTTCTTTCGGCAAAGACCCCGAAAAACGGTACCGTTCCGGTTTTCTGCGCCTTCGACAACGAGGAGACCGGCAGTTCGACCCGTCAGGGCGCCGATTCCGACTTCCTGTCGTCGTGTTTTTCGAGGATCGCCCGCGCGATGGGGAAGGAGCCCGAGACGCTCTATCCCTCGTCCTTCCTCGTCTCCGCCGACAACGCCCACGCAAGACACCCCAATCACCCCGAACTCTCCGACCCGGCGAACGCCCCCGATCTCAACCGCGGGATCGTGATCAAACACGCCGCCTCGCAGAAGTACGCGACCGACGCCGTGTCCGACGCGATCTTTTCACAGATCTGCCGGCTTTCCGGCGCTCCGTTCCAACACTTCCACAACCGCAGCGATATCCCCGGCGGCTCCACGCTCGGGAATATCTCGACGGCGCATCTGCCGGTGAACTCGGTCGACGTCGGGCTTCCGCAGCTCGCGATGCATTCGGCGTGCGAGACCGCGGGCGTCAACGATTACGCGGCGCTGATAACCTGTATGACCCGTTTCTTCTCGTCGAAGGTCGTCTGCGACGCCGACGGGAGCTACCGCGTCGAATAAACCGCCTCCACTCCGATTTTTCTTGAAAAGAGGTCTTTCGTACTATGCAATTCTTTATCTCGCTGTCGATCGCGATGCTTGCGGGTCTTTTGGTCTCGCGGCTTGCCAAACTGCTGAAACTCCCCGCCGTGACCGCGTATCTGGTCGCGGGGATCCTCGTCGGACCGTTCCTGATCGGGGCTATCGACCTATCCGGGCTCGGGATCGCGGGGCTCTCGCATATCGGATTCTCGCCCGCCGATTTCGGACTTGCCGAGGGAACGTCGAAGAACCCTGCGTTCACCCTGCTCTCCGAACTCTCGCTCGGCTTCATCGCGTTCTCGATCGGTAACGAATTCCGGCTGAAGGATCTGAAAACCATCGGGCGGCAGGCGACCGTGGTCGGGATCCTGCAGGCGCTCTCCGCGACGGTTTTGGTCGACGGGGCGCTCCTGCTCTTACATCTCGCGATCCCCGACGTTCTGACCCCCTCGATGGCGATCCTGCTCGGCGCGATCGCGACGGCGACGGCGCCCGCCGCGACCCTGATGGTCGTAAGACAGTACAAGGCGAAGGGAAAACTGACCGATATCCTGCTCCCCGTCGTGGCGCTCGACGACGCGGTGGGGCTGGTGGTCTTCTCGGTCTCCTACGGCGTCGCCCGCGCGCTCGATTCCGGGACGGTCAGTATCGTGTCGGTGCTGGTCAACCCCCTGATCGAGGTCGTGATCTCGCTGATCCTCGGGGCGCTTATGGGCTGGCTCTTTACCTTCCTCGAACGCTTCTTCCATTCCAATTCGCGCAGAATGTCGATGTCGATCACCTTCGTTATGCTGACCGTCGCGCTCTCGATGCTCGAATTCAGGATCGGGGAAGTGAAGATCGGTTTCTCGTCGCTGCTTGTCTGTATGATGCTCGGCAGCGTGTTCTGCAACCTCTGCGATTTCTCCGCCGACATTATGGGGAGGGTCGACAAGTGGACGGCGCCGCTCTTCGTTCTGTTCTTCGTCCTGTCGGGCGCGGAACTGCGGCTGGATATCCTCTCGAGCTGGATGGTGCTGCTGGTCGGCGTGGTGTATATCGTCTCGCGCTCGGCCGGGAAATACGTCGGCGCCTACGGGAGCTGCCGGCTGATGAAATGCGACGAACACGTTACCCGCTGGCTCGGGATCACGCTTCTGCCGCAGGCGGGGGTCGCGCTCGGTATGTCGGCGATCGTGCTTGAAACGATGGGCGAAAACGGCGTTCTCGTGCGCAATATCGTCCTGTTCGCCGTGCTGGTCTACGAACTCGTCGGACCGGTGCTGACCAAGATCGCCCTGACGAAATCCGGCGATATCAAGGAAAAGACCGACGAGGGCTTCGACCGCGAGGCGTTCCTTGCGTCGCAGGGCGAAAAGAAGCGGTAACCGTAAAACCGAAAAGAGGGAGGAAAAGCCGTGAAACGACAAAACGACAAACGATTGCGCGTCGGGCTCACCGCGCTTTTCCTCTCGCTTTTGGTTTTGTCAGCCGTCGCAGTCGGCTTCTCCGTGCGGCTCGCCTACGTCCGCTACACGGGGGAATTCGGCGGCGGCTCGTTTGCGGGGCTGTCGTCGCTCCCCGTCCCGATCCTCGTTCTGATCCTCGGAGCGCCGCTTCTCGCGTTCCTGTTCGCGATCCTCGTGACCTCCCGCGCGATCCGCCGCGCCAAAAAGAAAGAAGAAGCGGAAAAGGAAAACGACCCGGAGAGGGAAGACGGGGACTCCGATTTCTTGTGATTTGAGGGATAGTATGGAAAGACCTTTTGCACGCGCGACCGTCTCGGAAAAGGCGGAAAAGTCCCTGAAAAGCGGACAGGTCCGCGTTTACTCGGAGGAGGTGCTCTCGGTCGCGGGCGACTACCGGCAGGGGGATATCGTCGACGTTTACTCGAAGAAGGGGAAATACCTCGGCTCGGGCTTCCTGAACGACGCGTCCAAACTCCGGATCCGCCTGCTCTCCCGCAACCCCAACGACCGTTTTGACGACGCTTTCTGGCGGCGCCGTCTGCAATACGCCGTCGACTACCGTAAGAGCGTGATGGGAGGCGATTTTTCGGCTTGCCGCCTGATCTTCGGGGACGCCGACGGGTTTCCCGGGCTGACCGTAGACCGTTTCCGCGACGTGCTGGTGGCGGAGGTTTTGTCCCTCGGGTGCGAGCGTATCAAAGAAACGATTTTCAACGGGCTGCGCGAGATCCTTGCCGGGATGGGCGAGACGATCTCGGTGATCTACGAGCGGAGCGACGGCGCGATCCGCGAACTGGAGGGGATGCCCGCCGTTTCCCGCGCGTTCCTCGATCTCCGAAAAGATCCGTCCGCCCCCTATGAAGTCACCGTCGTCGAAAACGGACTGTCTTTTCGCGTCAACTACGGAGAGGGGCAGAAGACCGGCTTCTTCCTCGATCAGAAGTATAACCGGCAAGCGGTCGCCAAGATCGCAGGGGGACGGCGCGTGCTGGATTGCTGCACGCATACCGGCGCTTTTGCCCTGAACGCGGCGAAGGGCGGGGCGGAATCGGTCGTCGCCGTCGATATTTCGGAGTCCGCTATAGAACTTGCCCGCGAAAACGCGAAACTGAACGGGCTCACCGACAAGGTCTCGTTCGTCTGCTGCGACGTGTTCGACTACCTTGCGGAACTGGAAAAGAACAAGCGGCGGGATTATGATCTCATCATCCTCGATCCCCCCGCTTTCACCAAGAGCCGCGCGACGGTCTCGGCCGCCTACCGGGGCTACCGCGAGATCAACGCCCGCGCCATGCGGCTTTTGCCCCGTGGCGGGTATCTCGCGACCTGTTCCTGCTCGCATTTTATGACCGCGTCGCTTTTCCGCAACGTGCTGCACGACGCCGCCTCCGACGCCTGCGTTTCGCTCCGGCAGATCGAGGAACGCCGGCAGGCGCCCGATCATCCCATCCTCTGGAACGTGCCGGAGACCGAATATCTGAAATTCTGCCTGTTTCAGGTAGTGTGAGGGAAGTATGACCGAAAAACTCTACGAAAAAGACGGCTCCGTCTTCGCGTTCGACGCGACCGTCCTCGCCTGTCAGCCGACCGGGACGGGTTTTGCCGTGACGCTCGACCGTACGGCGTTCTTTCCGGGAGGCGGGGGACAGGCGTGCGACGTCGGCTCGCTCGGCGGCGCAGACGTCGTAGACGTCTCGCTCGACGGGGATCGCGTGATCCATTTCACGACCGCCCCGCTTTCGGTCGGCTCCCGCGTTACGGGCGAGGTCGACCGTTCGATCCGCTTTCCCCGGATGCAATGCCACACCGCCGAGCATATCGTCTCCGGGCTGATCCACGCCCGCTACGGCTACGACAACGTAGGTTTTCACCTCGGTCCGGACGAGGTGACGATGGATTTTAACGGCGAACTCACGGGAGAACAACTCGACGAGATCGAGGATCTTGCGAACGGGGTCGTGTTTTCCGACGTCCCGGTCACGGTGTCCTTCCCGTCTCCGGAAGAACTGCCGACCCTTTCATACCGCAGTAAACTCGACCTCACCGAAAACGTCCGACTGGTCAATATCGAGGGGGTCGACGTCTGCGCCTGCTGCGCCCCGCACGTAGCGAAAACCGGGGAGATCGGTCTGATCCGTCTGCTCGGTTTCATCCGCTACAAGGGCGGGATCCGCATCCGGCTGGTCGCGGGGGAGAGGGCGCTTGCCGACTACCGCGCCCGCTGCCGAGAGGCGCAGGCGGCGTCGGAGTTGTTGTCCGTGCCGCAGGAGAAGATCGCGGACGGGGTGACCCGCGCGCTCGCCGCCTCCGACGCCCTCGCGCAATCGAACGCCGCGCTGCGGAAACGGGTCGCGGAACTGCTCGCGGGCGGGCTTTTACAAACCGACGGCAACCGCGTGCTTTTCCTGTCCGGCGGGGAGGATCATCCCGACGTCGCGCGGCAGCTCGCAAACCTCGCCGTCAAATCGACCGGGGGGATCGTCGCCGTCCTCTACGGGGAGAGCGAGCGGGGCTTCCGGTATCTGCTCGCGTCGGAGAGGGTCGATCTTCGCGTCGCGCTCCCCGAGATCAACCGCGCGCTGTCCGGCAGGGGCGGCGGCAAGCCCGGGATGGCGGAGGGGACCTTCGCTTGTGCGCGCGACGAGATCGAGCGTTTCTTTGCCGATTGACGCGGTTTTTGTAAAAATCGCTTGACAAACCCGAAAAGCGTGCTATAATAGGAAACGTCAAAAGCGTTGACCGGAAACCAGTAGGGAGTTTGCTTTTCTTCAGAGAGACCGCCGGGCGGTGAGAGGCGGCAGAGAGCGTTCCCCCGAATTACGTTCCGCGAGCCGAGCGTCCGAAACCCGCAAGGGAAGGGCGTTCCGGGAGCCCCCGTTACAGGGCGGGGACGTAAGATCCTTGCGTCCGTGAGGTCCCCCCCGCAAGGGAGGGATAAATTGAGGTGGTACCGCGGGTATTCGTCCCGTCCTCTGTATTCCGGAGGACGGGCTTTTTCGTTCTCCCGAGAAAGAAAGGAAAAAACAATGGCGCTCAAACTCTCTATGCTGATCGTTTTCTCGCTCGCGATGGTCGCGATCGGGATCTGGTGCCGCCGTTCCGCGACCGACGTTTCGGGCTTCGTGCTCGGCGGCCGCGCCGTCGGACCCTGGATGACGGCGTTCGCCTACGGCACGTCGTATTTCTCGGCGGTCATCTTCGTCGGCTACGCCGGGCAGTTCGGCTGGAAGTTCGGCATCGCCTCGACCTGGATCGGGCTTGCCAACTGTTTCCTCGGCTCGCTGCTCGCGTGGATCGTCCTCGGACGGCGCACGCGGCTGATGACCCAGAAAATGAAGTGCGCGACCATGCCGCAGTTCTTCGGGGAGCGCTTCGGCAGCCCCGCCCTGAAGATCGCCGCCGCCGCGATCGTGTTCGTCTTCCTGATCCCCTACACCGCCTCGCTCTACAACGGGCTTTCGCGGCTGTTCCGGATGGCGTTCGGGATCGATTACACCGTCTGTATTATCGTGATGTCGGTTTTGACCTGCGCCTACGTCGTTCTCGGCGGCTATATGGCGACCGCCATCAACGATTTCGTGCAGGGGATCATTATGCTGGTCGGGATCGTCGCGGTCATCGCGGCGGTGCTGAACGGGCAGGGAGGGTTTACTTCCGCGCTCGAAAAACTCTCCGCCGTTCCGGCGGAAGTCCCCGGGGTCTTCAATTCCTTCTTCGGTCCCGATCCCTTCTCGCTCTTCGCCGTCATCATCCTGACCTCGCTCGGCACCTGGGGGCTCCCGCAGATGGTCGGCAAGTTCTACGCCATCCGCGACAGCCGCTCGATCCGCACCGGCACCGTCGTCTCGACGGTCTTCGCCCTGATCGTTGCGGGCGGGTGCTACTTCCTTGGCGGCTTCGGTCGTCTCTTTGACGTCGACGTCGCGACCGAGGGCTACGACGCCGTGATCCCCGCGATGATCTCGACGCTCTCGCCGTTTTTGATCGGCGTGGTCGTGATCCTCGTCTTCTCCGCGTCCATGTCGACGCTCTCCTCGCTCGTTCTTACCTCCAGTTCCACCCTGACCCTCGACCTTATCAAGGGCTCCTTCGTGAAGAATATGCGCGAGAAGAGACAACTCCTCACGATGCGGATCCTGGTCGCCGTCTTCGTCGCGATCTCCGCCGGTATCGCCATCTTCCAGTACAAGAGCGGCGGCACGGTGAAGTTCATCGCGCAGATGATGGGTCTTTCGTGGGGCGCCCTCGCCGGGTCCTTCCTCGCGCCCTTCCTCTACGGTCTGTGGTGGAAAAAGACCAGCAAAGCGTCGGTCTGGGTCTCTTTCGCCTTCGGCTGCGTGAATATGATCCTCAATATGTTCGTGCCGTCGATCTATCCCGCGTGGCTGAAATCCCCGATCAACTGCGGCGCGTTCACCATGATCGCCGGTCTTGTGATCGTCCCGATCGTAAGTCTCCTGACCCCGAAACCCGATCAGACGAAGGTTGCCGAGATCTTCGATTCGCTCAACCGCGACGAGACCTTCGCCATCCCCGCCGCGGAGGAATCCGCCGCCGAGGACGCGACCGCCGTTACTGAATAAATCAAAAGCACGCCGCGTTTGCGCGGCGTGCTTTTGATTTAATGCGCGCAGCGCAATTCACGGCGCGCAGCGCCAATTCATGCGGGCTTGCCCGCAATTCATGCCGCTTGCGGCAATTCATTCGTTTCCCCGTTCCTTCACGCCCCGCAGGGCATATCGCACGTAAAGCGTATATCGCGTCCGCAGGACATATCGCGCGCGCAGCGCATCTTCATTTCTTCCCGAAACATTATTCTTCGCACTTGACAGTTTCCCGCCTCTATGCTATAATCTGTTTGTCGATGTTCCGACCGAAAGGGGGGTGGTTTTAATGAAAAACGAAAGAATGATCCGTCTGTCCACGATCTCCGACGTGCGCGAGTTCGTCGAGATCGTCACCGCCTCCGCCCGTCACGAGATCGATCTCGCGAGCGGACGGTACGTTGTGGACGGGAAATCCATTATGGGGATTTTCAGTCTCGACCTCTCCAGCCCGATCAAGATGACGGTGCACGGAGACCACGCCGAGGAACTTCTTGAGAAACTGCAGAAGTTCGTCGTAACGGATTGACGATCAAAAGATTCCCCTCCGCGTTTTGCGGAGGGGAATTTTTGTTTGGAAAGGGTTTATTTTCCGTAAGACCAGGAGAGCGAGCGTTTGACCGCTCTTTCCCAGGCGTCGGTCTTTTCTTTTCTCCACGCGGCGTCCTTCGTCGGCTCGATCCGCGTGTCTTCGGAGATCAGCTGGGCGACCTCCTTTTCCGACTTGTAGAGCCCGATCCCGATCCCCGCGAGCGCGGCTGCGCCGAAGGCGGTCGATTCGATACAGGCGGGACGAACGACCGGGATCCCGGACAGATCCGCCTGGAACTCGAGCAGGAAGCGGTTGGCGGACGCGCCGCCGTCGACCTTGAGTTCGGGGATCGCGTTCCCCGTGACGGTTTCCATCAGCCGGATCATCTCGTCGGTCTGATACGCCATGGATTCGAGCGTGGCGCGGACGATATGGTTCCGGTTGGTAGCGCGGGTGATCCCGATGAGCAGCCCCCGCGCCGTCGGATCCCAGTAGGGAGCGCCGAGACCCGTGAAGGCGGGAACGAGATACACTCCGCCGGTATCCTCGACCTTGCGGGCGAGTTTTTCGCTCTCGGCGGCGTTTTTGATCAGCCCCAACTGATCGCGCAGCCATTGGATCGCGGAGCCGCAAACGAAGACCGATCCCTCGATCGCGTATTTCACGCGGTCCCCGATCTGCCAGGCGACCGTCGTGACCAGCCCCTTGTCCTGAAAGACGGGGCTCTCCCCGGTGTTGAGCAGAAGAAAGCCGCCCGTTCCGTAGGTGTTTTTCAGCGTCCCCGGCGTGTGACACCCCTCCCCGAACAGCGCCGCCTGCTGATCCCCCGCGACCCCGGTGATCGGGATGCCCGCGCCGAGCACGTCGGGATCCGCGTAGCCGAATAGCCCCGAAGAGGGAAGTACCGTCGGCAAAACCGAACGCGGGACGCCGAACAGGTCGAGCAGTTCCTCGTCCCAGTCGAGCGTTCTGATATTGAAGAGCATGGTCCGGGAGGCGTTCGAGACGTCGGTCGCGTGGACCCGTCCCCCGGTCAGTTTCCAGAGCAGCCAGCAGTCGACCGTCCCGAAGCAGAGTTCGCCCCGTTTCGCCCGATCAAGGGCGCCGGGGACGTTTTTGAAGATCCATTCGAGTTTGGTCGCGGAGAAGTAGGGATCGGGGAGAAGTCCGGTCTTTTCCCGGATCTTATCGGCGTAACCCTTTTCCCTCAGTTCCTCGCATCTTTCGGCGGTGCGGCGGCATTGCCAGACGATCGCGCGGTAGACGGGAGCCCCTGTCTTTTTGTCCCAGACGATCGTGGTCTCGCGCTGATTCGTGATCCCGATCGCCCGGACGTCGCGCCAGGTCGCCCCGGTTTTGAGCAGCGCTTCGGAGGCGACGCCGATCTGCGACGACCAGATCTCCATGGGATCGTGTTCCACCCACCCTTCGCGGGGGAAGTATTGCGGGAACTCGTGCGCGGCGGACGCGACGATATTTCCGTTCGCGTCGAAGAGGATGCAGCGGGAACTGGTCGTCCCCTGATCCAGCGCCATCAGATAGTTCGGCATAGAGCGGTCCTTTCCGGGTCAGAATACCCGTCGGTTTTTTTGGGGGTGAAAACGGGGACTTTCCGCCGTGGCGGAGGTCCCCGTTTCTCATTCGATCTCTACGTTGACTTTTTTGCCTTCGGTGTTCCCGGCGGCTTTCATCAGATTGCGGATCGCACGCGCGATGCGGCCCTTCCGTCCGATCACCATGCCGGTATCGTCGTCCGCAACGCGCAGAACGAGCGTCACGTCGTTGCCCTCGACGGTCTCCTCAACGGTGACGGCGTCGGGATTATCGACGATCGCGCGGGCAATGTCGGCAAGTACCTGTTTCAGATCCATTCCGATACCACCCGTTTCACTCGGCGGCTTTCTTCAGGAGCGATCTGACGGTTTCGGTCGGCTGAGCGCCCTTCTTGATCCAGTCGTTCGCACGCTCGACGTCCACCTTCAGTTCCACGGGATCCGAGAGGGGGTTGTAGTAACCGAGCTCCTCGATGAATCTCCCGTCGCGGGGCGAACGCTCGTCTGCGACGACGATGCGGTAGCTCGCGTTCTTCTTGCTTCCGGTTCTTCTGAGTCTGATCCTGACCATTTTTCGTTTCCTCCAAAAAAAGTTTTATATTTGATTTTGATCAAATCCGTAGATTGAGCGGGGAAGACGGTACCGTCAAACCCCGAATCTCCCCATCCCGGGGATGCGCATCCCGCGTTTGCCGGAGAATTGCTTCATCAGCTTCTTCATCTGGTCGAACTGTTTGAGAAGGCGGTTGACGTCCTCGACGGTGGTGCCGCTTCCTTTCGCGATCCGGCGGCGGCGCGATCCCCCGACCACCGAGGGGTCCATCCGTTCCTTCGGGGTCATCGAGAGGACGATCGCCTCGGTTTTCGCGGTCTGCTTTTCGTCAATGTTCGCGTCCTTCAGGGCGGATGCGTTGACGCCGGGCATCATACCGAGGATCTGTTCGAGGTTGCCCATCTTCTTGAGCTGCCGGAGCTGGACGAGGAAGTCTTCGAGCGTAAAGGTCTGCTCGCGCATTTTCTTTTCCATCTCGGCGGCGGTCTTCGCGTCGTAGGCGGCTTCGGCTTTCTCGATCAGGGACAGCACGTCGCCCATACCGAGGATCCGAGACGCCATCCGGTCGGGGTGGAACTGCTCGATCATATCGAGTTTTTCGCCCGTGCCGATAAACTTGATGGGTTTTCCCGTGACGTAGCGGACCGAGAGCGCCGCGCCGCCTCTGGTGTCGCCGTCCAGTTTGGTCAGCACCACGCCGGTAAGTTCCAGCCGCTCGTTGAAGGTCTTCGCCACGTTGACGGCGTCCTGACCCAGCATCGCGTCGATCACGAGCAGGATCTCGGTCGGCTCGACCTGATCGCGGATCTTTTCAAGTTCCTCCATCAGTTCGTCGTCGATATGCAGACGCCCCGCGGTGTCGAGAAACACCATATCGAAGCCGTTTTTCTTCGCGTACTCGACCCCGGCTTTCGCGATCTCGACCGGGCTGACTTTGTTTCCGAGCGAGAAGACCGGGATCCCCGCCGCCTCTCCGACGATCTTCAACTGGTCGATCGCGGCGGGACGGTAGATATCGCAGGCGACGAGCAGCGGGTTTTTGCCCTTGCTCTTCATCAGTTTGGCGATCTTGGCGGCGTGGGTGGTCTTGCCCGCGCCCTGAAGACCCGCCATCATGATCACCGTCGGCGGTTTCGGGGAGATCTCGAGCTTCGCCGTCTCGCTGCCCATCAGTTTGACGAGTTCTTCGTTGACGATCTTGACGATCTGCTGCGCGGGGAGCAGACTCTCCAGCACTTCCTGTCCGACGGCGCGTTCGGTCACCTCGGAAATGAAGTCGCGCACGACCTTGAAGTTGACGTCGGCTTCGAGCAGGGCGCGCTTGACTTCGCGCATCCCCTCGCGCACGTCTGCTTCGGTCAGTTTTCCCTTATTGCGGAAACGCTTGAATGCGTTCGCAAGTTTTTCGGTCAAGCTCTGGAACACGGCGTTCCTCCTGTTTCGGATTCAGAAAATAGAGACGATCCCCTCGGCTGCCTCCGCGATCTCTTTCGCGGCGGCGTTCGCCTTCGGGTCGGTCGATTCGGAGAGGGTGGCTGCGAGGCGTCCGATCTCCTCCGCTTTCTCTTTGATGAACGCGAAGTGCGCGGCAAGCCCGAGTTTCTCCTCGTAAAAGCGGAGAGATTCTTCCGCGTGCTTGATGGTGTGGCGCACCCCCTGCCGGGAGATGCCCTCGTTCTCCGCGATCTCGGCAAGCGAGAGGTCGTCGCAGTAGTACTGTTCGGTGATCCGCCGCGCCCTGTCGGATAAGATCTCGCCGTAAAAATCGAGCAGATACCCGACGGTCATATCCTTCGCAAACATACGCTTCTCCTCCATTGGCGGCGGGTGTAAACCGATTTGCTTTACAAGTATAGCATATCCCGTCCGATCTGTCAAGCGTTTTCTCATATTTTTTAAGGAAAAAAACGCGTTCGCCGCCCCTTTTTTCAAAAACCTCGTTTTTTTTCGGAAAAACACTTGCATTTTGAGAAAAACTGTGGTAACATAGATCGGTAAAAAAATAAGGCGCGAAAATCGCTCCCTTCGCCGCACCCTCTCAGTCGGCGTCGCCGGGCGGGAAACCGCTTTGTTTTAATTATTTGGAGGTGGCATAATGCCGAATATCAAATCCGCAAAAAAGCGCGTGCTCGTGACGCAGGCGAAGACCCTGCGGAACAAGATGATCAAAAGCCAGCTGAAGACCGCGATCAAGAAGTTCGACGAAGCGGTCGAATCCGGCGATAAAGAGAAGGCGTCCGAAGCGTATCGCTTCGCCGTCAAAAAGGTCGATCAGGCGGTCGCCCACGGCGTGATCCACAAGAACGCCGCCGCGCATCGCAAGAGCGCCTTTACCCTCAAGTTCAACAAAATGGCGTAAGCCGTTAAAAAGAATCTTCGGTTGACCCGCCGAAGGTTCTTTTTTTCGTTTTGCCGCGTCCGCGGCAAAATCATAACGTATCGCGGCGGATCTCTCCGCCGCGATACTCATAACGCCGCGTAGCGGCTTGTTACCGTCTGAACGCAATCGGTCACGTCTTCTCGCATTTCAGCCGACCGATCATCAGCCGACGGAGGGTTTTTCCCGGAGAAGCGGGGGTTTCTTTCCGAAGGGCGAATCGGATCAGGCGCGCCGCCCCGATCAGAAGGAAAAATACCAAGTGGACGGGGAAGAGAATAACGCACCAGAGCACCCGTCCGACTTTACCCGCCTTGGTCGCGGGGACGTCGGACTTGATCGTTCCCTCGATATAGAGTTTCCCGTCGCGTTCCGCGTAGGTCGGACGGTACCAATACCCGCCCCCGTGTCCCGCTCGCCCGACGCCGAAAGCATATCGCCCGTCTTTCTTTTCAAACAGAACGTCGGGAATCCGCGCGGCTTCGAGATCCGCAACGGTTTGGTTAAAATCGTCGAGCGTTCCGTCAAAAACGAATCCGTACTTTTTCACGCAAAGCTCCTTTCGATCACTCTCGGAACTCCCGTAACAGCGACACGCGCTTACTTGAATACCGGTACGCCATCTCAAAGTCCCCGAGCTCGCGGTAGCAGGTCTCGATATCCGAGTAGATCCGGTAGAGGAAATACGGCGCCAACTCTCCCGAACTTTTCTTTTCCTCGAGAGAGAGCAGGGCGGAGAGCGCCTCGCGGTAGCGGCGATTCGCGATCATGTCCCTTGCCTCGCGGTGGAGTTTGATCGAGCCGCGGTCGCAGGGGATCCCGTTCTCGTCGGTCAGATACAGATAGTCGTTGTAGCCGATCGCCTTTTCCGCCGCGGCGAGGTATTCCTCGCGTTTCACCTCCCAGCGGGGGCTTTCGGGCGCTTTCGCGACGGCGCGGCAGAGTTCGGCGCGGGCGAGGATCCAGTCGGTCGGGAGGACGGTCTTTTTCGCGTAGTCCTTCGCCGCTTCGACGAATTCGGGTATCTTTTTCAGGTTTCCTTCGCGCATCGACCGTTCCGCAAGACCGAGGGCGGCGGCGGAGCCGAGGCACGCGACCTCGTCCGCGATCCCGTCCGGGGGCAGTTTGCCGATCAGGGTCAGAACGTCCGCAAACCGTCCCGCCGCGTACGCGTCGCGCAGATCGGGCAGCGCCGCTTGGATGGCGAACGCGGTATAGTCGTCCTCCTCCGACACGAGATAGGCGACCGGGACCGAGAGGGCTTTCGCGATGGCGGACAGAGAATCGAGAGAGGGAAGACAGTCGCCCCGCTCGATCCGGCAGATCAGGTTGCGCGTCACGGCGTCGCCGGCGACCTCGCGCTGGGTCAGCCCCAGTTCCTTCCGCCTGCGGCGGATCTTTTCACCGACCGTCATATCTTTTTGAAGATCGAGTTGCCCCGGCAGTCGATCCCGACCCAGAGGGGCATCTCGGAAAAGACGAAGCGTTTGACCGATTCGCAGCCGAGTTCGTCGTAGGCGATCACTTCCGCCGAGAGGATATGCCCCGCCGCCAGCGCCCCGCCGCCGCCGAGCGCGCAGAGGTAGGCGGCGCCGTTCCGTTTGAGCGCTTCGTAGACCTCGGGCGAACGGTCGCCCTTTCCGATGGTGAGTTTGAGACCCAGATCGGAAAGACGCGGCAGATAGAGGTCCATCCGCGACGAGGTGGTCGGACCGCACGAACCGACGGCAAGCCCGTTCTTCGCCGGGGTCGGACCCGCGTAGTAGATCGCCGCGCCGTCGAGCGGGAAGGGCAGGGGCTCGCCCGCGTCAAGGGCGGCGAAAATGCGTTTGTGCGCGGCGTCCCGGGCGGTGTAGACCACGCCGGAGAGCCGGATCTCCTCCCCCGCCGAGAGGTCTTTTACCCACGAGGCGAGGTCTTTGGTGTCAAGACGTTTCATATACTTCCTTTCGATGCAGCAGCACCGTTTTTTATTGTCCGGGTTGAAGAACTACGTCGGGAACGCGACCGACGATCACGGTCTCCGCCGCCGGGAACGATCCGACGATCTCGCGCGTCACGTTCCGACCGGGGAGCAAGACCGTGACGGCGGCCCTCGTTTCGAGGATCACGCGGTGGAGCGTCTGATTGATCCCGACCGCCGTGAATTCGCTTCGGATATTCGTGACGGCGGCGTGGGTAAGCACCGTTTTGAACGCGATCGGGAATCCGCGCCCCGAAAGGAACGCCGACCCGGTCAGATTCCCCGAGGGGATCGTCACCTTTCCGCTGTCCGCAAGAAATTCGCGCAGTTTGCTCTGAAAAGCCGACGACAGTTTCGTGATCGCCCCCGGCGCGGTTTCGACCGAGGTCACGGTGCCGTCCGGCGTGCGAGAGAGGGTCACGATCCCGTCGGTATCGGATCCGCCGTCGCGAAACGCCGCCTCCATCGCCTTTGCAGCCGCCTCGGAGAGGAGGGTCTCGGCTTTGTCGGCAGCCGCGATCTCAAGCTGCCGCCGGATCGGGCGTGACAGCCCCGCGAGCAGAACGAAAGTCAGCGCGACAAGGGAAAAGATCACCGACCCGGCGCTCTTTTTTCCCGCCGTCTTTTTTTCGCGCCGCCCGATCGAAAACGTCATAGTCGCTCCCTCTCTCCCCGTTCGGGGTCGGAACATCCTATGCCGCGTTTTCCTTTGCTATACCGTCAGTTTTCGTCGTGCTTTACGTCGGAGAGTGGGTTGCTCTCCATCGCCTGTTTCATCCCCTCGTCCGAGACGTGGGTATAGATCTGCGTGGTGTTCAACTGTTCGTGTCCGAGAATATCCTTCAGGACCCGGATATCGACCTTCCCGGTCTGGTACATCAGGGTCGCCGCGGTGTGCCGCAGTTTGTGGACCGAGAGCCCCCGGTTGGAGAGCCCCGCCGCGTTCAGATAACGGTAGACCATCCATTGCACCGTCTTGACCGAGATCCGCTGCACGCGGGAGGAAAGAAAGAGCGCGTCGGTGTTGTTTTTGCGCGGATCCTCCTCCAGCCGTTCGCGAAGATAGGCGCGGATCGCTGTGCGGCAGGCGTCGTTCAGGTAGATCATCCGCTGCTTCGCGCCCTTGCCGGTGACGCGGAGGGAGGTCAGTTCGGGGTCGATATCGGTGAGGTTGATCCCGACCAGTTCCGAGACCCGCATCCCGCAGTTCAGGAACAGGGTGATGATGGCGTAGTCGCGGACGCGGCTCTTGGAGTCGAGGTCGTTTTCAACGGCGGCGAGCAGGCGGCGGCTCTCCTCGAGATTCAGAAACTTCGGGAGGGCGTTGCGCTTCTTCGGTCCGTCGATGTCGGCGGTCGGATCGTGGCTGATCAGGTGCTTTTTGGCGTACAGGTATTTGAAGAACGAGCGCAGCGCGGAGAGTTTGCGCATCTTCGCCGCCGTGCCGTTCCCCCGCTGCTGATCGACGTAGAACAGGAAACGGTATACGGTCTCGGTCGTCACCTTTTCCATATCGGCGGCGGTGATCCCGCGGATATCGATCTCCGAAAACTCCTTGGAGTTCGGATCGATCCTTTTTTCGGTCGCGATCAGATAGCGGAAAAACATCCTGAGATCGGACAGATATTCGCAAACGGTCTTATCGCTCTTTCCCTCGATGACCGATTTCTGCGTCGCGTAATCGATCGCGACGGCGGGGAACAGCTCGATCTCCGAGCCGTGAAGGGTCAGGACAGCCACGCTCTCGCTTCCTTTCTTTTTCATCTGCTTCTATTATACTACAAAACAAAAATTTTTAGTGAATAAAATGTAAACGAATTATTATTCGCCTTGTTTTTTGACCCTCGGTCGGTTACAATTAAAACAGATTCCCGGGGGAGGACTGAAAATGGGTTTTTGGAAAAAACATTCCTATCAGATCGTGCGCCTGTTCATCATTCAGATCGGGATCGCGATCTTCGGATTGGTGCTGTCGTTTGCGGTGGCGACCGCGTTCCGTGACCGGAACGATCGGATCCCGCTGCTGATGGTCAGCGTCTTTTCGGTCTTGTTTTACCTGTTCCTCCTCTACTCGGTCTCGTGGGAGATCGGCGGCAAGGATCGGCTGAAACTGGACGCCGTACACGCCGAGTTCAAGGGAAGCACGGGCTTTCTCTTAGCGACCCTTGCCGAGATCCCGAACTTCCTTTTCGACCTTCTGATGCTGATCGGCGGGATCCTCGTCCGCGCCGGCGTCACGGTCGGCGGCTCCCGGACGTTCGGCGTCGGATACGCTCCCGAGACCTTCCTCGATTCCATGTACGTCGGGATCATCCGCAGTCTGCTCGAGGCGACCGGGCTTTCGCAGGACGCGTCCCCCTCCTACTATCTCGTCGCCGCGCTGTTCTTCCTGGCGTCGACTCTGCCCGCGATCCTGGTGATCGGCTTCGGCTACTTTATGGGCGTGAACGAAAAACGGATCATCCCCGCCAAGCGTCCCGAAGGCAAGTAAGACCGCATAGAAAACGACAGACCCCCATATCCTGTACCGAATGGAAAGGGGGTCTTTTCTTATGTCGGACGGGTGGTTTTTCCGCCGCTTCTTCGCGGCGGGGCTTTCGGTTTTGCTTCTGCTCTTGTTTTCCGCCCGGACGGTTTCTTCCGGCACGGTCGAGACCGTCGCCATACCCCCTCCGACGGTGATCCTCGACGCGGGACACGGCGGACCCGACGGAGGGGCGAGCGGGGTCAACGGCGTACACGAAAAGGACCTCAATCTCGCGATGGTCCTGCTGCTCGCGGAGCTTTTCCGGGGAGAGGGGGTCGAAGTGATCCTGACCCGCGCGGACGACGCGCTCCCGATCACGGAGGAGCAGGACCGCTCGGGGCATAGGAAACGCTGGGACGTCACCAACCGGATCGGCTTCACGAAACTGTATCCCGACGCCCTGTTCGTCAGTATCCACATGAATCTGTTTCCCGTCGAAAAGTACAGCGGGCTGCAGGTCTGGTACGCGAAGACCCCCGGCAGCGCCGAGCTTGCCGAGACCGTCCGGCGGCGGGTGACAGCGGAGCTTCAGCCCGACAACAAACGGCAATGCAAGAAAGCCGACCGTTCCATCCGGCTGCTTGACGAGGCGGGGTGCGCCGCGATCCTTGTCGAGTGCGGATTTCTCTCCAACCGGGCAGAGTGCGAAAAATTGTGTTCGCCCGATTATCAAAGAGAATTGTCTTTTTCGATTTTCTGTGCTATAATGGAATACGTAAATCAAAGAAACGGGACGGAGAGCCCTTAAAACCGTTCCCGGGGAGTGAAAAATGGCTGTGAACAAACCGCCGAAACCGATTTTCGTCTGCGCCTCCTGCGGAGCGACCGCGTCCCGCTGGGTGGGGCGCTGTCCCGACTGCGGCGCGTGGAATACGATGGAGGAGACGACGCTCTCCCCCGAGCCCGCCCGCAATACCCCCGCCGCCGTCGCGCCCCGTTCCCCCGCCGTCAAACTGTCCGACCTCGACGCTCCCTCGTATCTGCGGAGCGGAACGGGGATGGGCGAACTCGACCGGGTGCTCGGAGGGGGGCTCGTCGAGGGGTCGGTCGTCCTGATCTCGGGCGAGCCCGGGATCGGCAAATCCACCATCCTGCTCCAGATCTCGGCGCACCTGTCGGAATCCCGCCGCGTCCTCTACGTCACCGGCGAGGAATCGGGCGGACAGATCCGGCTTCGCTACGACCGCCTCGGGGTGAAGGGCGACAATATCTTTGTGATCGACTCGGTGCAGACGCTCTATTCCGACCGCTTCTCGAGCGCGCCCGGCTCGGTGACGCAGGTAAGGGAAGGGGCGCTCGCTTTCATCACTTACGCCAAGACCGAGGGCGCCGCCGTGTTCTTCGTCGGACACGTCAACAAGGAGGGCGGCATCTCGGGTCCCAAGATGCTCGAACACATGGTCGACGCGGTCCTCTATTTCGAGGGCGAGCGGACCCAGGCGTACCGCATCATCCGCGCGACCAAGAACCGTTTCGGCTCGACCAACGAGATCGGGGTCTTCGAGATGAGCGACCGGGGGCTGGTCGAGATCCCGAATCCCTCCGAGGTCTTGATCTCGGAACGCCCCCGGAACGTCAGCGGGAGCTGCGCCGGCTGCATCCTCGAGGGGACGCGCCCCCTGATCACCGAGATCCAGACCCTCGTGACCCCGACGGTCTACGCCGTCCCGAAACGCACCTCCGACGGCTTCGACTACAATCGGCTGGGGCTGCTGCTCGCGGTACTGGAGAGACGGCTGGGGCTTCGCTTCTCGCAGAACGACGTCTATCTCAATATCGCCGGCGGTCTTCGCCTCGACGAACCCGCGGCGGATCTGTCGGTCGCTCTGGCTCTGATCTCGGGCATCACCGACCGCACGCTCCCCGACGACCTGATCGCCTTCGGTGAGGTGGGGCTGGCGGGCGAGGTGCGCGCCGTCCCGCGGACCGAATACAGGATCAAAGAGGCGGTGCGGCTGGGCTTCCATACCATCCTGATCCCCAAACGGCAGAAACGAAAAGACTTGACCGTCCCCGAAGGGGTCAGAACGGTCGGCGTTTCCTCGCTCTACGAGGTCCTGCCCTTCCTCGTCAAGAAAGAGAACGGGGAAGACGGGAAATGAAACGCCCGACCCAGCGCGAGACCAATCCCTTCCCGTTCAGCGACGGAAACAAGCGGTACCATACCTTCGACTACTACCTGAAACAGAGGTACGGCGGCAAGTGCGCGGTCATCCCGCTCGACGCCGGATTCACCTGTCCGAATATCGACGGGACGAAGGGTGTGGGCGGCTGTATATACTGTTCCGGACGGGGGAGCGGCGACTTCGCTCCTTCGCCCGATCTGCCGCTCGCGGAACAATACGCCCTCCAAAAGGCGAAAATCTCGGAAAAGTGGACTTGCACCCGCTTCATCCCGTACCTGCAGGCGCACTCCAACACCTACGCTCCGATCGAACGGCTGAAACCGGTCTACGATCTTCTGCCGACTCTGCCGGGCGCCGTCGCCGCGCATATCGCGACGCGTCCCGACTGCCTTTCTTCCGGGATCGCCGCTCTGCTCCGCGAATTGTCGGAGAAGATCGACCTGACCGTCGAACTCGGTCTGCAAACCGTCTCGGACAAAACCGCCGAGATCATCAATCGGCGCCATTCCTTCGACGATTTTTGCGCGGGCTTCGATCTTCTGCGCCGCGAAGTTCCGAGGGCGCGGATCTCCGTCCACCTGATCGACGGGCTGCCGGGCGAGACGACGGAAGATATGCTCCGATCCGCGAAAACCGTCGGGGAGATGGGCGCTGACGAGATCAAGATCCATCTGCTCCACGTCCTTGACGGAACGCCGCTCGCGGACGCGTACCGGAGAGGGGAATACGTCCCCATGACAATCGAGGACTATACCGCGACCGTCGCGGAACAGTTGACTCTGCTCCCGCCCTCCTGCGTGATCGCCCGGCTGACCGGCGACGGAGACCGAAGGACCCTGCTCGCCCCGCTGTGGAGCCGTCCCAAACTCGCCGTGATCGACGCGATCGACCGTCTGCTCTTTGCAAACGGTTTGTTCCAGGGATGCCGTCTCTGATCCCCCTCCGTTTTTCGGAAGGGGGTCTTTTTTTGCTTTTTTGTGCAGAAACGCCAAAAAAGAGGCGGATTATTCTACATGCGGGCGGTCGAAAGTTCCGAAAAAGCGATTGATTTTCTTTTTCTTTTCCTGTATAATATCCCTGTGACGGTTTGCGCCGTCTGCATCCCGAAAAAAAGAAGGAGCGCACTCATTATGGAAAAAGTCAGCACCAAATCCCTTCGCAACGTCGTCCTGCTCGGACACGGAGGGAGCGGCAAGACCTCGCTCGCAGAGGCGATGCTCTACCTCACCAAAAATACCGATCGGCTGGGTTCCGTGACCGCGGGGAACACGGTCTGCGACTATGACCCCGAGGAGATCCGCCGCGGCTTTTCGCTTTCCGCGTCTCTCGCGCCGATCACCTGGAACGGGATCAAGATCAACCTGATGGACACCCCCGGCTACTTCGATTTCGAGGGCGAGGTCCGGCAATGCGCCCGCGTTGCCGACGCCGCCGTGATCGTCGTGGACGGGAAGACCGGGATCCAGGTCGGGACCGAGCTCGCGTGGGACCTTGCCACCGACGCGAAGATCCCGAAGGCGTTTTTCATCAACCGTTTCGACGATAACGAAGCGCGGTTCAAGAAGGTCTACGATGCCCTGCGCGAGAAGTTCGGCGTCGCGGTCTGCCCGGTGCAGATCCCGGTGATCGACGGCTCGGAGGTCGTCGGATTCGCCAACCTGATCGACCGCGTGATGTATATGTTCGATTCCAAGAGCGGCGGCTACACCTGCCTCGACATCCCCGAGAAGCACAACGACTTCATCGAGGAGTTCCGCGGTATGCTGTTCGAGTCGATCGCGCAGACCAGCGAGGAACTGATGGAGAAGTTCTTCAACGAAGAGGAGATCACCCGCGACGAGGCGGTCGAGGCGCTCCACGAGGGCATCATCCACGGTGAGATCGTCCCGGTCTTCTGCGGCGCCGCCGTCAAGATGTGGGGCATCAAGACCCTGCTCGACACCATCGCGGATTCCTTCCCGCGTCCCACCGCCCGCAAGGTCGAACACGGCTTCAGCGAGGACGGCAAGGCGATCGATATCCCGATCGAACCCGAGGGAGAGACCTCGATCTTCGTTTTCAAGACCGTCGCGGATCCCTTCGTCGGCAAGATGTCCTTCTTCAAGGTGATGAACGGGGAACTCGCAAAAGACGCGACCCTCCGCAACACCACCAACGGACAGGTCGAGAAGTTCGGGCGTCTCTATACGATGCGCGGCAAGAAGCAAACCGACGTCGATGTCCTGTGCTGCGGCGATATCGGCGTGACCGCGAAACTGGTCAACACCAACACCAACGACACGCTGACGGCGAAGGCGGAGAACTTCCGCTACGCGCCGGTGGTCTTCCCGTCCGCCTATATGACCATGGCGATCGTGCCGAAGGCGAAGGGCGACGAGGATATGCTTAG
>CACZAZ010000022.1 GCA_902779285.1 uncultured Ruminococcus sp. | reverse complement strand
GAGAGTTTTGGAGAAGCGGTGTCACCCAAAGAACCCGTTTGAAGAAGCGAACCTGCGAGCGACACGCAAACGGGATTCGACGGTGACTGGATAAGGTGGCGCGCAGCGCCGGATGAGGTGGTATTCTCTTGACAGGATCGGGAAAACCGTGGTATAATGAAGATGAAAAAACGCGGAGGGGGAACGGGCTATGCTGATCGTCGGGATCGCCGGTCTTGTGATCGGGATCGAACACCGCTTCCCTTATCTCGAAAAGCATTGCGCCGCGTACCGAACCGACGGGACCCCCGACTTCACCGTGACGGTCACCGAAAAGATGATCGCAACCGAGAAGCGGAACGCCGTCGAGTTCCCCGCGGGCGCGGACGACGGATACTTCGAGAGTCTCGCCGCCATCCGCGAGATCGCGCACCGGCTGCCCGCCCGCGACGCGTTTCTGTTCCACGCCGCCGTGATCGAGTACAAGGGAGAGGCGATCGCCTTCACCGCGCCGAGCGGCACCGGCAAAAGCACGCACATCCAGAACTGGAAACGCGCGTTCGGCTCGGACGTCGGGATCGTCAACGGCGACAAACCCGTTCTCCGTTTCGGAGAGGACGGCACGCTGCTTGCTTACGGTACGCCGTGGTCGGGCAAGGAGGGCTGGAGCCGCAACGTGGGGCTGCCGCTGAAAGCCGTCGTGTTCCTCGAACGCGGAAAGGAAAACGGGATCGTTCCGCTCTCCCCCGCGGACGCGGCGGTCCCCGTGATGAATCAGATCCTGCTCGAGAGCGACCCGGAGACCGTTTCGTCGACGCTCTCGCTTGCCGACCGGATGCTCGGTCGGGTCGGACTGTATCGGCTCGCCTGCACCCCCGACGTCGGATCCGCCCTCGTCGCGAAACGGGGGATCTTCGGAGAATAAGACGGTCAGATCCCGTCGTGAAAGGATAGAACTATGAGAATCGTGCCCGGTTTCGTCGTCCGCGAGGTGGGGGGGAAAACCTTTGCCGTCGCGACCGGCGCCATCGCCAAAAAGTTTCACGGAATGATCACCCTCGGCGGCTCCGGCAAGGAGATCTGGGAGGCGCTGCAGGAGGAAACGACCGAAGAAAAGATCGTCGATAAACTGCTCGACGTCTACGAGGTGGACCGCGAGACCGCCGCAAAGAACGTGTCGGAGTTCGTGGGTCAACTTCGGAAAGCGGGGCTGCTCCTTGAGTGACCGGACCTCCCGCGACGCCAAGCGGCGGGTGCTCGAGGAGGTCGGCGTTTACGTCAGCACCCCCCTCGGCAAAAGTATGCGCCCGATGCTCCGCGGCGGCAAGGACAATATCCTCGTCGAAAAGCCGGCGGGACGGCTGAAAAAGTACGACGTCGCGCTCTATACCCGCGCCGACGGGACCAGCGTCCTGCACCGCGTCGTGAAGGTACGGGAGAACGACTACGCCATGCGCGGCGACAACTGCGACTACACCGAGTACGGGATCACCGACGACGACCTTGTCGGCGTGATGACCGGCTTCTGGCGCGGCGAGCGCTTCGTCTCCGCCGACAGCCGCCGCTACCGGCTCTATATCCGGCTGAATCACGCGACCTACCCCCTGCGTTGGCTCCGCATCAAGACCGGCAAACTGCTCCGCAAGATCGCCTCGCATATCCCGCCGCTCCGCCGGCTGTGGCGCAAACTCCGCGGGAAGTGACCGATCGCCCGAGAACGGGCGCCGTTTCTCCGCGATCCTCCCGCCCCGCAAACCCCGTCCGACGCCTTCCCCGCCGCCGTGTTTCCGCTCTCCCGCGGCGGAGAGAGAAAAAAGCCGAAAACCCCTTGACAAGCCCCCCGCGCCGTGATATAATATTCGGGCAAAACCGATTGACGCATATGGCGGAATAGCTCAGCTGGCTAGAGCATTCGGTTCATACCCGACAGGTCGTTGGTTCAAATCCGACTTCCGCTACCAGGCCCGTTGGTCAAGAGGTTAAGACACCGCCCTTTCACGGCAGTAACGGGAGTTCGATTCTCCCACGGGTCACCAGAACCCCCCGAAGTGCTTCACGCACTCCGGGGGGTTCTGCTGTCCCGTGTCCGAATCGACTCCGCAAAGGGGCGCCCGCGCCCCTTTGCGGGAGTTCGCATCCCCCGCGCAGCCGTGGGGTGCTTGCACACCGGCGGCAAGCGTGGGGATATCGCCCCTTTGGGTCAAATTCTCCCTTTTCACAAGACCGTCAACCGAAAAAACGCTCGGCAGTTATCACGCTGCCGGGCGTCTTTTTATGTTCGTTTCAGAAAGCTGTTTTTCGGATCGCTCGAAAATTTGTTATAACGGAGTTATAACAAGTCTGCCTTTAGCGCCGTCTTCTCACGCCCAAAAACAGTCTTCTGACGCGATTTGAATACGCGGACAGATATTTCCCCGTCCCAAACGCGTTCCGCGCAAAAACCAAGGCGTTCGTAAATGGATCTTTTCGCCACATTAATTCAAATTAAAAAAGTGCTTTCATTCTATCTTGAATCAAACTGGCGGTAATACTGGCTCCAACATTAAGAAGGAAATCTTTCAATCCTACAAATGCGGCTTTTATCATAGACGGTTTTTTATTACAAGATAGTTTGTCCCTTATATCTGCAATCATTTCTTTCACAGTTTCCATGTCCTCGCCAGAAACGGATTCATCATCCAACGCAGATTCGATTTCCGAAATTAGATTCTCGACGCCGTTATATGAATACTCAATATGATTATCATTGCCTGCAACGATTAAAGAACGATCAAAATCTCCATTAATCACATTGGTGCTGCCATAGTAATTGTTAATTGTTTGCGGAAGACTTTGCGCTGATTCCTTCTCAGAGGAACTGAACCCCTTTTCTTCTCCCAAGACACCAGCATTCACCAATCTTATAGTCCACTCAAGAACAGTATTCTTTACTTGCTCTACGATAACACTTAATTGATGACTGCTGACATGCATTGCGAATTGAACGGGTTCCACCATTTTACACAAATCATTCAAGCTCTTATTCAATAGTGCAGGATAACAATACACGGCTGTCCCTTGTGCTTTTTTCGCCATTTCTATTATTTCGCTAATAGGATCTCCTAGTTTTCTATTACAAAACAAACGTTCAAAATCTTCACTTGGAGGGACAACGGGAACCCAGCCGTTACTTGGAACCCAAGCTTTAACAGCTCCAATTACACTTCGATATTCCGGAACATCGCTATTAGGTGAATACCCGTTTAATTCTGATTTTATCCACTCATCGAACTCACCAAACTGCAAAGTGGAAGCAATAACATGCGCTTTCCTCAAAATGTTTAAAACATTGCAATTCTCGACCATTATTTCCGCTTGAAGATCTTTTACAATACTGCTCATTATTCCTTCACCTGTTCATACTTTGCTTCGGACCCCTTTAACCCATCACATCTTTAATCTTCTTCCAAACCGCTTGATTAGAAAGATCTTCATCCCATTCGGTATTGGAGATAAAGAGTTGCGCGCCGAGATTGCGAACGAATCCCCAATGGACGTTGGGGTGCTTCTCGCCGTATTCTTTGAGCGCTTCAAACTTCTGGGCGGCATATTTGTCAATATTTGCGGAAGTGCCGTCAGCAGCCGCGCCGCCCTTCGTCTCAATGATCCAAACGTCGCCGTTCTTTAAACGGATAATGTAATCCGGATAGAAATTATAGCGACGGAAAGCAATACGATAAATAATCGTGAAGAAGTCCTGCCCCTTATCCCCGTTTTTATAAACCCACTCCACGTTATCGTTGACTTCGCACCATTGCTCGAAGAAGATTTCCGGCTGGGAGCGATTTGGCTGAACAAGGATATCCGTGCTATAGCCCGTATACACATTCTTCTCCAAGACAGTCCCGCCCTTGCTCCCGTTGTGCTTCTTATAGTCCTGCATTTTCGGGAACGTCCAGTTCGATATTTCGGTCTTGGTTTCAATCAATTCAATGCCGGTTTTATCAATGTTGCCCAGCATTTCGGCAAGAATCTCCCAGTTATTGACGAGAAAAGCACAGTATTCACGATGCCCCATATCCCTAATGACCTTGAACCGTTTATCCAGTTCCCGGTCTTCTTCGGAGTAGATGGAGAACTGCCCGTTCAGCCCTATCATATTTTTCATCGTAGAAGCGTCAAACAGGATCGTAAGCGCTTTGTTTGCAATGTTCTCATCAATGCCAATTGCACGGGCAATTTTTCTCTTCGCGTCTCGAATAATCAGCCCGTCATCATGAATATTGATCTCGTGCTCTCCGCAGAACACAGATTGCAATTTCATCAAGTCGTGTGTCGTCCGAACCAACCCTTCAACGGCACGCGTTTTCAGCTTCAACCCGAAGGTGAATCCCTTCGTCAATTCAAGTTCCTTCTTCGACAGGAAGCCGTTTTGGTCAAGATCGCATTCCTGCAACATCTTGGCGCGGATCGCCTTAACAACAGCTTCTTCATCAACCGCCTGTCGGTCGCTTTCGGCAAGATATTCACGTTCAAGGACGACACCCGGAGCGTTATTCTTGAGCATATATCTGCTAATATAAAAAGACTCGTTAATGCTCGTAGTCAAACCCTCGTTAAACTTCTGATCAAGAGTGTAAACGTAGCAATGATCGAGAAGCTCGGATTCGTAATGATGGCGTTCCGGCATCCGACGAATACGTCCGACGGTCTGAATATCGAATGTTTCGGTTGTTCCTTCGCGGAGTTTAACGAGAATCTTTGCTCTCGGACAATCCCACCCCGTCGCAATCGCTTGCTTAAAGAGAAGAAATGCATATTTCCCGTTCAGCTTTGCCAACTCTTCGGGATTATCGGGATGGTCGCCGCTAAACCATGAAGTCACCAGTCCGTTCTTTTCGGTATAACCCATATTAGCAAGGGCAGATTTTACTCTTGCTATCCATTCTTCGCTACCATTCGGGAACTGGATCAGAACGAGTGGGCGGATGTTTAGATTTCGTTTCTCATATTCTGCAAGGACAGCTTTGCGTTTATTATCCGCCATTTGAAGCAAAAGCAGATCGTCCACATAGTTGTCATTAAACGCCGCTTCTGTACTCAATCCTTCATTGATTGAGATTCCCGAAGCGATCAGTCCCGCCGCGATTACTTCGTCGTCAGAAACGGTTTCTTTGTATCCATCTTTCGCTTTAGTGGTAGCAGAAATGCGAAGGATATGCTTGGGATCAAGCAAACTCTCATACATTTCCGCGGCTTGTCTATTGAGATGCTCCTCGTCAACAATCATAAAGAAGTCGATCAACTTGGTTTTGCACTCGACGATCTTCTCAATCAAATTTTTGTCTTCGCCATCCCGAAGGACCACGTTCGTTGATTTCGTGATTTTGTCCCAGTTAACGAAATAGACACTCCCTGCGGGAGAATACTCGGAAATAAAGTCATAAATGTCGCCCGTATTGACGCCCGAGATAAAAGACTCAAAGATGGTCCTTGATTGATCCTGCAAACTTCCCGCCCCGGGGCAAAGCCAAATAAAGACCGTATCCGGATTCTCATCCAGATAATCGTCTATAAACTTGGTAACAAGAACTGTCTTGCCGGATCCTGTCGGAGCTTGAAGGATCAAACGAGTATGATCTGCGCACGCCTTTAGCAAATTAACCTCGTGCAGTTCCTGAAAAGGCATGAGTGTTCCGTTAAACATATTCTCCTACCTCCTTGAGTTCTTGACTAAAGAATTCGCGCGGAATGTATCTGAACTTTTTCTCTCTTAGAACCCTCATCTCTGCCGCGCTGAAAACGAGATTTTCGTTTACCCAGACGTGTTCAACGAGCGCCGCTTTCGCCGGATCCTCAAACACCCTCTTATAGTCTGTTTTACTCAAAATTAAAACATTTCTTATTCCATCGACTTCCTGTGCTGTCTGAAGCTCAATCAGTTCTTTCACATGCAAACAAAGCGCATTGGAGAGAAGATACTCATCAGGTTTTCTCGGCGTCCAATCACACTTGAAGTATTTGACATTTGCTTGGAAACCATTTGCCATTGGAATATCACTTCCACGGTATTTTCCTTTTAAAGGGTTCCCGTTAACATCTATTCCAGCAATTGAACAAACAATTCTGGGCCATGTAACATACTTTGCAATTCCCCTTGCTTCCCATTCATTGCTCCCTTTTTTAATATGCTTCTTCTTAAACTCTTGCTCTTCTGCGCAAGAAATCTCGTTATTTGTTACCATAATGCAGTTACGAAGTCCACCATCTTCTGCATTTAGAAGGTTTACTGCATGCATTGTGGTACCAGAACCAGCAAAAAAATCCACAACAGTCGCATCTGGTTTTTCGGACAAAAAGAAATTCAAAGAATCATGTACGGCATACAAGGACTTGGGGAACGGAAAGCGTTTTCCAACAAACTTCTGTAACAACTTCATTCCGTGCTCGGTCGCATTATGTGTAGGTACTGTCCAAATATCGCTTGGGACAAATTCAAGAACATATTGACTGCTGTCTGTTTTTACAAAACCATCTTCATAATGACCAACAATCTTAACTTGACCACTTTCAATTCGTTTTTGCCATCCAGGTTGAATAAACATTATTGAATATCCGTATTTGTAAGTTTTCCCAATATGCAGATACCCTTTTTTCATCAACTCTATAAGCGACGATCTCGAATACCCCCAACACCCTTCTGAACCATCTAAATGAATCGGCCATTGAGCCACAGTTCCTTCTGGTGCTTCAATGCTGTTTCGATCAACTCCTAATTCTATTGGGTCCCCAATCTCAACAAATCTTTTCCCGTCTGATGATATGAAAATCGGATAAAAGCATTTTGGTGCTCTTGAACGTTTCCCATTATCTCCAAAACGCATCATGTTAGCCAATCGAACTTTTGCTCTAGATGTTGTCGAAATGTTACCTAACCATTCTTTCCCCAAAGGAAGAGAATGAGGCGCAGCATTACCAATCATAACAAAAAACAAATACTCTCCAGCCCTCGCAAAAGAACCTTTTCTTGAAGACCCTTTCACATTAGTAACCGTAGAAACCATTTGAATATTCGCGGAAGGAAATAATTCTTCAAGCAAACATCCGAGTCTTAAATACTCTTTTTCATCAATTGTGACGATTAAAACAGAGTCATTAGGATTAAGAAGGCTTTTTGCTAGTTGCAGACGGTTTTTCATCATAGACAACCATTTGCTGTGTTTGTAATTATCGTTTTTCGCGACATAATCATTGTTGTATTTCCAATCAGTTGCGCCGCTATTGTAAGGCGGATCGATGTAGATACAATCCACCTTGCCGCGATGAGTTTTTTCAAGCAGATAGAGCGCCTGCAGATTGTCACCCTCGATGATAAAATTCCACGGGAGAGAATCGTCTTTGCACAATCTTCTTTCCGGATCTTCAATGAGGACAGGAATATTCTCTTTCAGCATATCATCAACGGCCTCGGAGTGCTCCTCCCAGACCAGACCGTATTTCTTTTCGCGCAGAGCGTTTTCAATTTCGTTCAATGAAGCTATCGAAGCGTCATCGTTATGAAGCAACTTAAGTTCTTCCAGTTTCGCAATCATACGATCCCGACGTTCTTTTGAAAGGTTTGCCATCTTTTTCCTCCAAATCGGAATTGTTTTTGAAAATGTGTTTTTGCAACATCAACCTCTGGTGATGTACTCTTCGCTTGTAATGCTGATTCCAACGAGCAAATCCCTCATATGATCCAACGAAAGAATCAGAAGGGCTACCAAAGACGTTGTTGTTGGATCCAAGGTATTAGTATTAAAAACACCGTTTTCTTGTGAATGCCAAATTGTGGGCGACAAATGAGCATGAATTGAATCACTCAATATCCCATATATCAACTCATTGCTGGAACAACCAGACTGCCCCCAAATTGGATTGGCGTTTATAGCCGTCATAACGAGTCTGCTTTGTTTTTCAAGGGAAATACGCTTATTATCTATCAAGGCAGAATTATTCTTTATCCTTTGCAAAACAACTTTTATGCTTCCAAGAAAAGCATCATCGGTTTCTTCTTTTAAACCGGATAATTCATTCGCAAATCGTTTCTGAATGAGAAGCTTTATGTCCTGCTTTAATGATCCTTTTACATCATCCAAATCCGAAGAAGCAGCTGATTTTTTAATTCTTTCATAGGCACATCTTTGATTATCGATCTCTCTAAAGTAAACATAATTGATTTCTTTCTCTATCTCAGTATCAAAACAATACTTTGATGCAATCTGATAGTATTCGGCATAGCTTTCAAAGAACATCCGAGCCATTCCTTCAAGAGAAGATCGCCTTGAACGTTTAAGAAGAAAAGCAATATCCTCCACGATATTAATGGAAGAATAAAGATAAGATTTAAGCAATAACGCCTTAAAATCTGTGGTGAAGTTGTTCTGAAAAAAGCGTTTTGCTTCTTCTCGAATCTGCTGAATTGATAACGATAAACTGTTTATTTCAACGATAAGATCTTTATAACTTTCTTGAAACAAGTCGGGATTAGCATTTAAGCACATAAAAGCATACTCCATTAACAAAGATAGTCTGGACCGGCTTATTATCTAAGGACACTTAAATGGACTCTGTTTTCCCAGATTATCCGTTTTTCAATTCCCAGTATCCGTTCTTCTTTGCCCCGATTCTTACGATCAATCCCTTTTCCCTCAACCCGTCTAAAGCACGCTGTACCGTCTTCGGCGTCTTGGACACTTCAAGCGCCAATTCTTCCCGCGTCATTGCAGGAGAAACACGCAACAGATCGTAGACCGCTTTTTCGGTCTTGGTAAGCAAAATGGGAACCGTCTGCTCTTTCTTCGGAACGCTTTCGGACGCATTCAGATCGTTGCGCAAGAAGACGAACGAAAAGCCGACCGGCGTCTTTTCATAGGTGCAGGTCACGTTCGCTTCTTTGCACAACGAATAGACGCGCTTGAAACCGCTCCCGAAAGACTCAATGTTGTGGCAGAGATACAGGACCTTGGCAATCAGTTCGTTGCGTATGATGGACGAAATGTGCTTGGTCACAAAATCTTCGGGGGAGAACTGACTCGGGAATTCGCCGGGATTGTAAATCACGATCTTACCTGGATGAATATCGACCTCGTGCTGCGTTGTCGTCCCGTACTGTGCGTGTGCAAAGCTGTTGATAACGATTTCTCGAATCGCCCGGACCGGGATCTCCGGGATCTCATCTCGCGTGATAGAACCGATCTCTGCACGCCAGCGAATGTTTTTCTGGATATAGGTGACGGCAACTTCAACAAGCCGAAAGATGTTGTTCTCTTCCCGGTTAATATCAAGAAAAGTCAACTTTTCGTCGCTTGCAAAAACCGCAAGTTTGAGAACAACCGGTCCATTGTTTCCAAACAATACGTGGCCCGCATTGTTCAAGTGCCCGTTTTTCAGCAACCCCAACTTGTTCAGCAGCTTTTCAGCATCAAATCCTTCGTCCGGAAGTCTGCCACACGCGGTTGCTTTTTCGTAAAAGCCCTTTAACGCCTCTTCGTCAACGTCTTGCAACGTGTAGTCGGTTTCAAATTGCTCCCACTGCGCAGAATAGGTGCTTTTCACCATCATTTCGGTCAGTTCGGCCGGCGTCAGTTCGCGGCTCTCGTCAGCCGTACGGATATAATATTTCCCGTATGCGGAATAGGGCTTGTTCTTCCCGCTGAACTTGACTTCAATTATATCGCATCCATCAATCGTGATCTTCTGAATCTGCGGATAGATCTGGGGTTTAATGCTTTCAAACACGACGCGTGAGACATCGCGCAACGTGGACTCGACGACCTGCTGTCCTTTTACTTCTCCACTCGGAAGAATACCGAAATACAGGGTGCCTTGCTCATGCTTGTTGAGGATCGCCACAATATCGATCATCGCATCATGCAATTCGCCCGTGGTCTTTTTAAACTCCAGTTCTTCCGTCTCATGTCCGAAATTGATCATCGTCCCACTCCTTTTCAGTATGTACTAATTATACTCTTTCTGTCTACATTTGTCAATCATTTTAATCAAAAAATGTCCCTATAAAGTCTCTATAAATGTCCCTATAACGCTTCAAAAATGTCTCTACAAAGTCCCTATAATGTCCTAATAAAACATCTTCTTTCGCCTTTCGGCTGTTGGTTGTAGCGCGGAGGAAATCGGAAGTCAACGCGAAAAAGTGTCGCCGGATACCGCTTTTTACCCTCTTATACAATTCCGTACCGGTCCGCAAAGTCAACCGGGGAAACACAAAACGGCGGACCGATGGAAAAGCAAAAAAACGAAGGGCGTCCGTCTCTTTTTCCCCGCCCCGGAGGGCATCGAAAAAAGAGAAAAATGAAGTTTTCCCCTTGCTTTTCTGGTTTTTCAATGCTATACTAGAAAGCATAATACGGGTTTTCGGAGGTCACGTTCATTATGCCGCAGGACAGATCCTACTTCGAATTGGCGCGGGATCCCGCTTTTTGGGAGACGGTTCGCAAATCTCCCGTTTACGCGCCGGTACGGGAGTATCTTCTCGAAAAATGGGAGGGGTACCGCGATTGCGTGATCCCGGCTCTGAAGTTCAGCGATTACCGAAAATTCTTCGATTCGGGCGAGCGCGATTCCTACGAGGACAGCTATTATCTGCGCCGCCGGATCCTGATCGTCGCGTCGCTGCTCGCGGTGATCTATCCCGACGAGCCCGATTATCTGACCCGGCTCGAGGACGTGATTTTCGCCGTTTCAAGTGAATACAGCTGGTGCCTTCCGGCGCACGCCGCGAACGGTTTGAACGACGATCCCGTCTGCCTCGATCTTTTTGCCTGCGAGACGGCGTCGGCGTTCGGCGAGATCTCGGTCCTGCTCGGCGGGCGGCTTTCGCCCCTGATCCGTTCGCTGATGAAGCGGGAGACCGAGCGCCGCGTCATCGACCCCTATCTGTCGGGCAAAAAGTATTGGTGGCTGCCCGCGAAGCACAACTGGTCGGCGGTCTGCGTCGGCTCGACGGCGACGGCGGTTTGGTGTTTCCGTCCCGATCTCTTTATGCAGCTTCTTCCCCGCTTCCGCTATTCGATGGATTGCTTCCTTTCGGGGTACGGCGAGGACGGATTCTGTCTCGAGGGGATCGACTACTGGCAATACGGATTCGGCTATTTCCTCTGCTACGCCGAAATGGAGCGTTACGTCACCGGCGGCAAATACGACTATTTCAAAGACCCGAAGGTCCGCAAGATCTCGACGTATCAGCAGAAGGTCATCATCAACGGTCACGTGACGGTCAGTTTTTCGGACGGATCGCGGTTCTCCGACGTGTCGCCCGGCGTCACGCATTTTCTCCGCCGCGAATACGGGGACGAGATCGAACTGCTGCAAGGAGATCTGACCGGCTTCGCGGAGGGATGCGCCCGCTATTCGCTCGCGACCCGCGATATCGCGTGGTTCGATCCCTCGTTCGGCGTTGAGCAGGTGAAGGAAAATACCGTCTACCGCGCAGAGGACGCGGAATGGTGGATCGTCAAGAATCCCGCGTACGGTTTCGCCGCCAAGGCGGGGAACAACGACGAGCCGCACAACCACAACGATATCGGCAGTTTCATTTTCGCAAAAGACGGAAAGCAAGTCTTCGGCGATCTCGGCGCGGGGCTCTATACCCGCCAGTACTTCCGCAACGAGACCCGCTACAAGATCATCAACTGTTCGTCGCTCGGTCATTCGGTCCCGTATTTCGGAGAAACGATCCAGAAGTTCGGAAAGGAATACCGCGCAAAGGACGTTACTTACGGCGACGACGCCTTTTCTTTCGATCTTTCCGCCGCCTACGGAGACGAGGACCTCGCTTCCTTCTCGCGGACGTTCAGCGTCTCGCCCGCGTCGGTGACGGTTTCCGACAAATTCGACTGGAACGGGGACGCTCCCGCCGTCGAACGCTTTATGCTCTGGGACGAGCCGACGCTCGTTGAGGGCGGGTTTACCGTGCGCGGCGTCAACTGCCGTCTCAAGGGAAAGGTCGCGAAGACGTCGGTCGTTCCCTTCGAATACGAGATCCATCACGCCGGAGGCAGGACCCGCACGGCGTACTTCGTCGACGCGGAACTCGAACGCGGCGCCGACTCCTTTACGCTCGAGATCACGTTCTGAAAACGAAAGGCGTCCCCGCGGGGAGGTTGCCCCTCCGGGGAGTCTCGCTCTCTTTATTCCCCCGAGCGTCGCTGACGCCCGGGGGCTTTTGTTATCCCGTTGATCGGATCCGACTCCGTGCGGTCTCTCCGCTCCGGGCTCGCAAGAAAAGCAATCTTAGGGGGGATGGGTTCGGGGTATGGTTTAGAATGACCGTTGTTGGCTCGGTCTCTTGCTTTTTCAGCCGGAATATGCTATAATATACGTAATCATCAGAAAAAGCCGGGGACCGAACCGCATAAGAAGCGGGGCGCCGGCAAAAGGAGATTTGAAATGAAAACGGGAACCTTACGCACGGGCGTTCGTCTGGCGGCTTTCCTTCTGATCGCCGTTCTCTCTGTTTTCGCCCTCGCAGGCTGCTTTGACGGCGGCAGCGATACCGACGAGACCGCCCCGGAGACCACGGAGACGACGATCCCGCCCGCTACGACGGCTCCGACGCCGACGGAACCCGCGGTCGGAGAGGGCGTGACCCCCATCCGTACCGTCGAGGGCGCGTCGATCGTCCTGAATCCGATGGGGCTCTCCTTCACCGCGATCGCGGACAAGGACTATATCGACGCCCTGGTCGCCGCCTACGGAGAGAATAACGTCAAGATCGGCGTGATGGTCGTTCCGACCGCGTCGGTCTCGGGCGGGACGTTCGACCCCGCAGCCGAGAACGTCGTCAAAGCCCGAGCCGATTCGTTTTCCCTGACCGGCGAAGGATACCGCGCAGACTGCGTCTTTATGATCTCCGAACAGGAGAACTACACGGTCTCTTTCACCGCCGTCGCCTACGTTGAGGTCTACGGTACCGTCCTGCGCTGCGCCGATTTCGTCGCGGAAGCGAAGGGGACGCTCGCGAACGCGGCGAAGATCGCGATGCTTGCCTTGAGCGACGAGCGGAGCGAGGTCTACAAATACGAGATCAAGATCGGGGACACGACCAAGTACAGCCCCTACACCCAGCGGCAGTACGAAATTCTCTCGCAGATCCGCCTGTCCCTTGCGTTTAAAGTGATGAGCTACAACATCGAGGTCTACGCGGTCCCCGGCGGATGGGAGGGCAGAAACCCCGCGAAGGCGCTCACGACCGTCATTGAACAGTCCCCCGATATCGTCGGCTTCCAGGAGGTCAACGGGGGTTGGAACGATATGCTCGACAACCTGGCGAAAAACAACGGCTACACCCGTCTGAAGGGGTCCGCCTCCGACGACAGTTTCGAGAAGAACGAGATCTTCTTCAAGACCGATAAGTTCACGAAGATCTCCGAAGGGACCAAGACCTTCAAGAAAGCCGCGACCGAACTGAACGTCCCGAACACCGAGAACGCGGATCAGTCGCTCGACAAGCACGGCAGGATCTTCCATTACGTCGTTCTGGAACAGATAGCGACCGGGAAGAAGATCCTCGTCGTCAACACGCATCTGCACTACGGCGGCACGGGCTCCGGACACGAAGAGGACGACAAGGTGCGCCGCTACGAGATCCGTACCCTGCTCGCCTGGCTCGAAACGCAGGAGGCGGAGTATCCCAATCAGATCGTGATGGGCGATATGAACTCGCACTATAAGGGCACGGGACAGGGCGCGGTCAATATGGCGCTCTTCAACGACGCCGGCTATCTCAGGACCTCCGACACCGCGGAAGTCAAGGGCGACGTCGGCGGCACGCTCGCGACCGGTGAAAACCGCAATAACCGTCCGCAGTACATCTTCGACTACGTCCTGACCAAGGGCAACCACCTCAAGACGGCTTACTACACGGTGGTCAACAACCCCGTGGATAACGGCGGCTACCCCTCCGACCACATCCCGGTCATGGCGCAGCTCTACATCCAATAAACCTATACAAAACCGGCGCACCGTTCGGTGCGCCGGTATTTTTTATTTTGCATTTTGTTCCGCGAGCGCCTCTTTTCGGTGCGCTGAATGGATCCCGATATGCCCGACGCCGAGCAGGACGACGAAGACGAGCAGAACGAGATTGCCCCCGTAGACCGCGAGCAAAAGGAACGCCAAAACCGGCAGACTCGCACCGGGGACGGGGATCCCGAGAAGACCGCGGTAGAAATCGAGCATCGTGCGCCGGCTCCGGAAATAGCGGATCCAAAAAACCTCGTAGAGTAGCATCAAGACCAGCGACGACAGGAGCCAGAGCGACCACGGCGTCAAGGGAAAGCGCGGGTTGAAGTCGGAAAAGATCACGGCGGCAACCGTCACCGAAACCTCCCCGACCCGCTCGAAGGCGAGCAGGACGCGATTCTCGTTCTTCGCGTAGCGCCCGTAGTTTTCGGGCTGCCGTTTGATCCACAGAAGATTCGGGATATAGAGCATCAGAAGCCAGATCAGCCCGATATAGGAAAACCCGAAACGCAAAGCGCATCCCCCCTTTCGTTTAGATTATAGCACGTTTTCCGCAAATGTAAAGCCCCTCTCGGGATTGACTTTTTTCGCGATCCGGGCTATAATAGAAAAGCCCCTTCTTTCGATCGGGCGACGGAGGAAAAGATATGGCGGACAAAAACGAAACCTGCTTTTGCAAAAAGAATTGGAAACTGATTGTCGGGGCGGCGTTGTTCGTCCTGTTCCTGATCCTGATCGTTCTGCTCAAAACGGTCGACGTACAACTCGACGCGAACACGGACAAGGAGATCGGTCTTTCGTCGGTCAACTTCGCCGCGCGCGACGCGATCGGAGAACGCTTCGGGCTCTACGACCTGACCGAGTACCTCGGCTATTTCGCGATCCTTCTGGCGGCTTGCTTCGCCGTCTGGGCGGTCGTCCGCTTCTTCTTCGCGCGGTTCGATCTTCGCAAGACGGGGCTTGACTTCGCCGTTCTCGCGGGGCTCTACGCCGCCGTCGTCGTCTTCTACGTTCTGTTCGAGTTTCTGGCTATCAACTACCGCCCCGTCCTGCTCGACGGCAAGGCGGAGGCGTCCTTCCCCTCCTCGCACACCATGCTCGCGATCACGGTCTTCGTGTCGGCGGCGCGGATCCTCTACCGCCGGTTCGATCTCCGCGTGTCTTCCGTTCTGTTCTCGCTTCCCTTCTACGCTCTCGCGGCGTTCGTTACGGTCGCGCGGCTTCTGTCCGGGGTGCATTGGCTGACCGATATCATCGGCGGCGTCCTGCTCTCCTCGGCGCTTCTCTTCCTGTTCTCCTTCTTCTCCGACCGGATCCCCGTCGAAAGCGACGAGAAGAAAGAGGAGACCGAAGAACCCGCCCCCGCGGAATGATCCCTTCAACCAAATAATAACGCCCCCCGGGAAACCGGGGGGCGGTCGTATATTTTCGTTATTGTTTGGAGATAAATCGTTTCCAGCGGGCGAAACAGAACACCAGCGCGAGGGTGCCGACGGCGGCGACGCAGAACCACGCGATCACGGTGGCGTGCCAGCCGAACGCCTCGCTGTAGACCGCGACGCCGTAGCCCGAGACCGCGACCCCGACGTAGGTTGCGGAGTTCAGAAGTCCCGCTACGGTCGAGACGATCCCGGCGGACGCGAAGCGGTGCGGGACGCGGGTCGTCAGGATGTGGTTGATCGCCTGGATCCCGCTCATCGTGAGGGCGAGCAGGATGATGGTCAAGATCGCGGAACGCCCGATCGTGAAGGTCAGGCATCCGAGCGACACCAGAACGACGCCCCAGAAGATCGCGGAGGAGGTCATCTCGTTCTTGAGCTTCATATATACCATCCCGGCGATGATGACGCAGACCGTCGAGAAGACCGGGAGGATCGCGGAACTCATGATCGCGGTGATGTTGCCGAGGTCGTACGTAGCTTGCAGAAGATCTGGCATCCAGCCGGTCACGCCGTCGCGGAGCAGACCGTGGGCGACCACGACGATATAGAGGAGCGGGATCCCCGACGCCAGAATGACCGGGAGAGGAGAGGTCTTTTTTTTCTTTTCTTCCCCCTCGGCGGGATCGGGATGCGCGCGCAGCGCGGTCTTCAGAAGTCCGACCGACGGAATGGTCCGCACCGACAGGACCCAAACCACGCCCGCCGCGACCTCGGCTGCCCCCGAGAACCAGAACGCGAGCCGCCAGGAGAGCAGAAGGATACTGACCGGAACGACGGCGAGATAGATCAGAACGATCCCGACGTTGCTGGCGATCGACACCCAGACGATCCCACGCTGAAACCCGTCGTCGGTCATATCGCAGGTCATCTGGCGGACGAGCGACGGCCAGATCATGGCTTTGCACAAGCCGTTCAGAAACCACGAAACGCAGATCAGGGGCAAGCCGGTCGCGCATCCGACGGCGACGTTGCACGCCCCCGCGCCGAGAAGTCCGGCGAACACGACGTACCGCGGCGGCACGCGGTCCCCGACGAACCCCATCACGATCTGCCCGAATCCGTACGAGATCGCCATCAGGGTCAGGGCAAGACCGAGAAGCGCCTTGGCGTTTCCGCCGAAGGTGTCGATCATCTCGATCTTCGCCGCAGCGAGTCCGTAACGCCCGAGATACTCGACGAAATAGATCGCCGAGGCGAGGACGGTCATCCTCAGGTCGATACGGGTCATACGCGGTTTTCCCAGTTGCGTTCCGTTCACCGCATTCCTCTCATTCTAAGTCGGTCGCGCCGACAGCCGTAAGCAAAATTTTTTGAATTTTATTATACCATTTTTACGTCGGATTTGCAACAGTTTTGACCTCTTTTTTTCGTTTTTCGCATAAATATACCGCTCTCCCCCTCCGGGAGGGTCGTTTTTCCGTTTCGTGCGGACCGTTTTCGCGTCGTTTTCGGCGCGGCGGGATATCTCCCTGCTCTTGCGGATCCCGCCCGCCTCCGCGCGATCGAACGGGCGGGGACGGAACTCTCGTTCGCCTCCCTCCCCGCCGACGCCCTCTCACAAATAAATTCCCCCTTCTCTTGCGAGAGGGGGGATAATTTATCCTTTATTATTTTTGTACCACGTGGAAAGCGAAGCCCAGGATCTCGTCCTTGAAGTAGAAGAACTTCGGCTTGCCGTTGTCGGCGTAGGTGATCGAGGATTCGTCGATCGCAAAGCCCTGCCGTTTGAAATACGCCATCGCCCGGTCGACGAAGTTGGTCTTGATCCCGATGTGTCCGTTCTTGCCGGGACCCTTCGCCGTCATCACTTCGAACGGAACGCCGGCGAAGTAGCTCTTGCTCGTCTCGCGGATCGGCAGCCCGAACATGGTTTCAAGCAGTTTCGCCGCGCGGAGCGCCTCTTCCTTGTTCTCCGAGTTGATCCCGACGTGCGCGAACTCGAATCCGAGCATGGCGCGGACGGCGCCGCGGGTCAGTTCGGTGATCTCGTCCCACTTCTTGTCGCGGATCAGGTCGTCCTTCACCATAAAGCTCCCGCCGCAGCAGAGGATCTTATCGAACTGCAGGTAGGTGAGCAGGTTCTCGGCGTTGATCCCGCCGGTCGGCATAAACTTCATCGCGCCGTAGGGAGCAGACATGGCTTTCAGCATCTTGAGCCCGCCGACCGCCTCCGCCGGGAAGAACTTGACGGTATCCAGCCCGAGTTCGATCGCCTGCTCGATATCCGAGGGATTGGCGGTGCCGGGGATGATCGGGACGTTCTTCGACTTGCAGTAACTTACGGTCTTCGGGTTGAGTCCGGGGCTGACGATCATTTTCGCCCCCGCCGCGACCGCGGCGTCGACCTGCGCGGCGTTCAGCACCGTGCCCGCAAGCACCAGCATCTCGGGGAACGCGTCGGTGATCTTCTTGATCGCCTCGGCGGCGCAGGAGGTGCGGAAGGTGATCTCCGCCGCGGGAAGCCCGCCGTCGATCAGCGCCTTGGCAAGCGGGATCGCGTCGTCGGGATCGCTGATCTTGATGACGGGGATCACGCCCAGTTCATACACTTTTCGTTCGAGTTCGGTCATGGTATTCTATTCTCCTTTGGAGTGATTGAAATGCGAAAGTCAAACGTTTTCTCCCCATTCGGGCGCCAGCAGCCGCGCCTGCCGTTCGGTCTCCTCAAGCTGTTCGAGCATCACGAAGATCGCGACCGCCATCAGCGCGTAGGGGAACGGGCAGAACTCGCCGGGGTTGAGCTGCGACATCAGAAACAGCCCGATGTAGGAGAGCCCGAGCGTCGAGCGCACCGGACCCTTCTTCCGCCGGAAGATCAGGGTCGCGCGCAGGAGCAGTTGGATCAGATAGGCGAAGAAGCCGGCAAGACCCATCGTGGCGAAGATCTGCGGGAAGTACATGTGGAACCAGCAGAGCGCGCCCTTCTTCGGCTGATAGATCTCGTCGAGCGCGTGGTTGCGGAGCCCGATCCCGAAGACGGGATGTTCGCGGAACTCCCGGATCGCGATCTTGATCGCCTCCATACGGAACTCGCCGTCGTGGACGATCCCGAAATCGCCGTGTTCGGTGACGAACCAGTTGAGAGAGATCAGCCCGAGCAGGATCAGGATCGGACCGAGGAACGAGCCGACCTTCTTCGAGATCTCTCCGCAGTAGCGCAGCCAGAACAGGAAGCAGAGGACCAACTCGACCCCGCCGAGCAGGATGCCGGCGCGCGAGCCGGACGTCACGATGGCGAAGAAGAAGATGAAGCAGACGGAAATATGCACGGGATGCTGTTTCAGGGCGTACCAGACCGGGAAGGGCATCGCGAGCATCAGCATCGTCGACAGGTTGTTCGACGCCCGGAACTCCTCGTAGAGCAGGTTGCGGAGGACCCGGTCGAAGAAGACGGGGTCGGCGGGGTTGTCCCGGACCGTGTAGAGCAGGATGATGACGCAGGAGAGGATCCCGACCAGATACATCGCCGGCGCGATCCGTCCGAAAATGCCGTAGACGTTGAATCTCGAGAAGCGGGACTTCAGGAGCAGATAGATCAGGACCATCCCGACGCCGAGCGAGAGGACGTAGAACAGCGACATCGGGGAGAGCAGATCCTCCCGCGCGATGAAGCCCGTCCCGCCGAGCATCAGGGCGACGGTCACGGCGAGCTGCCCGAAGAAGGTGCGCCCGATCTTCATCTTCTCCCGGAAGACGATCAGGTTGTAGAAAAAGGCGATGAGAAAGACCGGCACGACCCAGACGTACCGGATGAAAGTATTGAAACTGTCGTAACAGGGCAAAACGATGCACGAGACCAGAAGCAGCGGGAGCGCGGGGACCGACAGATCGGAGCAGAACACGAGTTCCGCAGAAGCGATCAGGACGAATACGACGGCGCCGGCGACGTACCACTTGAACCAGACGAACAGGAGCGCCAGAAGGAAACCGATAGTAAACTGGAAGAAAATCGAACCGACTGTGAAAACCAGCGTATTTTTTATGGACCCGAGCATCTGGCCGTCACTGCTGGTGAAGAGGCTTTTATAGTTTGCAAACCCCACTCCTTGCTGGTTGGCAGGATAGTTAATATTGGTAATGTCAACATCTTTGAAGCTGAGAAATACGTTGTAAATGATGGGATAGGCTACAAATAATAGAAGGAAGACCAGTGCCGGAGCAACGAACAGGTACCCTACCGTCTGCCTGCTTTTAGCAATGGCAGCGCGCACAGCCGGAAGCAGAAACACCCCCGCAATGATCAGGATCATCCCGACATAGATGAATGCCTGCATATGCCGAATGCAAAACGCCTGAAAAGAGCGATCCGGATCAAAACGAATCCCTGACAGGCTGGAGGCCGTGTCTTCCCAGGTCCTGAAAGCGTCCGCTGTGCTTTTTACCTGTCGATTCACGTTTTTCACGGCTTTTTTTATGGCATCCAGAGAAACGTCTGACGAGGCATTGAGTTCGGAAACCGATGCGCTCCACTCTTCGTATGCTGCGTCCCACGCGGAAGCATCTCCGCCGGAAGCGATGCTCTGCACTGCCTGAGAGGAAGCTTCTCCCAGAGAAGCAACTCTTTCCTGCCACTGCGGATCATCACTTTCAAATTTCCCGA
>CACZAZ010000021.1:27427-38711 GCA_902779285.1 uncultured Ruminococcus sp. | reverse complement strand
AGCCGCAAGCGGCTCGCCTGCGAGTTTGCAAGCAAACTCGACCTGCTTGCCGCGCAAGCGCGGCGGCAGGTTCGCCCGGAGGGTAGGGCAAAAACAGCGCCCCCACGCGAGGCGGGGACGCTGTTTTTGGCCTACCCGACAGGATTCGAACCTGCGACCTTCAGAGTCGGAGTCTGACGCGCTATCCAGCTGGGCTACGGGTAGATGTCTTTTTTGATGCCTATGTAGTATAGCACATCTTTTTTCAAATGTAAAGTGCTTTTCGAGAAAAAGATGATCTTGCAGAGGGGGACGGGAACGACTGGAAATGGAAGTGGGGAAAACGGACGAAATAATAAGCGGAATCAAAAACGGAGGCGGGCGAAGTGGGGGAGAATTCCCGAAACGGGCGGCTGAAAAGAGAAATCGGGGACGAACGGCGCGGCAGCCGGGAAAAGGAGCGCCGGAGAGAACGACGCAGGGAGCGGATCCGATGCGCGGATCGTGTGAGACCGTGAAAACGGAATTGCACAAAGTGGGGCGAAGTGGAGACAAAACGCGCCAAAAAAACGCGAATCGTGACCGAATATTATATTGAGTGGGGAGAAATCCCACAAAACGAATGAAACGGGCAGGAGAAAGGGGACGAATATGCGGCGGGGTGGGGAGAACGGTCTGCCGCGGCGTTTCGGAAAGCGCGAAAGGGGCGCGGGGGCGGTTTCGCGGTGGGGTGAAAGACCGCGGGGCGAGGGGATTGCCGTCGGGCGCGAAAGGGGCGCGGGGACCGTTCCGCGGGGGTCGGGCGCGCGCGGGCGGCGGGTCAAACCGAGCGTGAACCGCGGCGGGATCGCCGGCGTGACCCCGCGGCTTACTTTTTTCTTGCTTTTTTGCGTTTGCGCTCTTGCAATTCTTTTTCGGAAATGATATACTAAAAAAGTAATTTTGTGTGCGCGTCCCTGCGCGAAGCGAAAGGAAGCGAAAGAATGAAAACGGGGTTCAACAACGATCTGTATATCCGGCTGCAATCCAAGAGGATCAAGGATCGGATCGAGCAGTTCCACGGGAAACTCTATCTCGAGTTCGGGGGGAAGTTGTTCGACGATTTTCACGCTTCGCGCGTTCTGCCCGGCTTCGCGCCCGACGTCAAGGTGCGGATGCTTGCCGAACTGAAGGACGAGGCGGAGGTCGTGATCGCCGTCAGCGCCGCGCACATCGAGGCGAATAAGCGCCGCGCCGATCTCGGGATCACCTACGACGCCGACGTGATGCGCCTGATCGACGCATTCCGCGGGATCGGGCTCTATATCGGGTCGGTCGTGCTCACGCAGTACAGCGGACAGCGTTCCGCCGACGCCTTCGCCGCAAGACTCGGAGAACTGGGGATCAAGGTCTACCGCCATTATCCCATCCCGAACTATCCCGCCGACGTCGAACTGGTCGTGTCCGACGAGGGCTACGGAAAGAACGACTACATCGAGACCACCCGCCAGTTGGTCGTCGTGACGGCACCCGGACCGGGGAGCGGAAAGATGGCGACCTGTCTCTCCCAGCTCTACCACGAGAACAAGCGGGGGATCAGCGCGGGCTACGCGAAATACGAGACCTTCCCGATCTGGAACCTGCCCCTGAAGCATCCGGTCAATATCGCGTACGAGGCGGCGACGGCAGACCTCGACGACGTGAATATGATCGACCCGTTCCATCTCGAGATCTACGGCGAGACCGCCGTCAACTACAACCGGGACGTCGAGATCTTCCCGGTCCTGAAAGCGATCCTGACCCGGATCTACGGCACCTGTCCCTACAACTCCCCGACCGATATGGGCGTCAATATGGCGGGCTACGCCATCTTCGACGACGAGGCGGTCTCGGCGGCGGCGAAAGAGGAGATCATCCGCCGCGCGTACAAGGCGAGATGCCAGCGGGCGAACGGCTTGGGCTCGGATAACGAAGTGCGGAAGATCGACGTTCTGATGAAGACGGTCGGGGTCGAACTCGAGAGCCGCAGGTGCGTCGGACCCGCGCACGCCGTCGCGGAGAGGACCGGCGCCCCCGCCGTGGCGATCGAACTGCCCGACGGACGGATCGTGACCGGCAAGACCTCGTCGCTGCTCGGCTCCGCGTCCGCCGCGCTGATCAACGCGATGAAGGTGATGGCGAACATCCCCGACGAGCATAAGATCATCAATACCGAGATCATCGAGGCGGTGCAGAAACTGAAGATCGGTCACATGGGCGCGCACAACCCGCGGATGCACACCGACGAACTTCTGATCGCGCTCTCGATCTGCTCGGCGTCGGATCCCGTCGTCGCGAAAGCTATGCTGGCGCTCGACGATCTGCGCGGGAGCGAGGTACATTCGACGGTCATCCTCGCCTCGGTCGACGACGGCGTTTTCCGCAAACTCGGAATGAACGTCACCTGCGATCCGGTCTACCAGAGCAAGAAGCTCTATCACGTTTAATTTCAACAAAAATAACGACCGCCCCGCCGTTCGGCGGGGCGGTCGTTTGCTGCGTTTTTGATAGACCTGACCGTAAGACGCGAGGCGAGACCCGGCGTTTTCGTTCTCGTCCGTTTCTCTCGGTCAGGAGAAGATCTCCTCCGCGTACCTTACCGACGCCATCGCGTCGGGGCAGTAGCGGTCGGCGCCGATCTCGCGGGCGCAGGATTCGGTGAGGACCGCGCCGCCGACCATCACGCGCACGCCGGGGGCTTCGCTCCGAAGCAGGGCGATGGTGTCGCGCATCGAGGGGACGGTCGTGGTCATCAGCGCCGAGAGCCCGACGAGGGTGACGTTTTCGCGCTTGACGGCGGCGAGTACCTCCTCCGCGGGGACGTCGCGCCCGAGGTCGATCACGCGGAAGCCGTAGCTGTCGAGCATCACGCGGACGATATTTTTTCCGATATCGTGGATGTCGCCCTTCACCGTCGCCAGCACGATCGTCCCGCGGGCGGTGCGTTCGCCGCTCTTTTTGGTGATCGCTTCGCGGACGACGGCAAACGCCGCCTCCGCCGCGTCGGCGGAGAGAAGCAGTTGCGGAAGGAACACCGCGCCGCTCTCGAACAGCACTCCGACCCGGTCGAGCGCGGGGATCAAGGTCGATCCGATCAGGTCGAGCGGATCACACCCGCCGTCGATCGCTTCTCGGGCAAGCGAGGCGGCGGTGGATTTCATCCCGTGCAGCACCGCGTCGGAGAGGGTGGTGCCGGACGGGGCTTTTTCGGCGGGGGTTTCCTCCTTTTTCGCGCCGAAACGCTCGATATAGGAGAGACAATGCGGGTCGCCCCCGAACAGGGCGAGCGAGGAACGGAAGGCGTCGACCATCGCCTGCGAGTGGGGATTCAGGATCGCCGCCGTCAGCCCCGCGCCGATCGCCGCGGAGAGGAACGCCGTGTTGATATGCTCCCGTTCCGGCAGCCCGAAAGAGATGTTTGAGACGCCGAGGACGGTTTTCAGCCCCCGGTCGGACAGGGTCTTCAGCGCGTCGAGGGTGGCGCGGGGATCGGCGCCGGCGCTGACCGCCATGGTCAGGGCGTCGAAGACCAGATCGCGGGCAGGGATCCCGTACCGCTCGGCTTCCGCCGTGATCTTTTCCGCGATCCTGACCCGCCCCGCGGCGGTATCGGGGATCCCGTCGTCGTCGAGCGTCAGGGCGACCACGACGGCGCCGTATTTTTTCGCGACGGGGAAGACCGCCGCCATCACGTCGCGTTTGCCCGAGACCGAGTTCAGAAGCGGTCTGCCGTTGACGTACCGGAGCGCCGCTTCGAGCGCCTTCGGGTCGGCGGAGTCGATCTGGAGGGGCAGAGTGACCGAGCGCTGCAGCTCGCGGACCGCCTGGACCATCACGGCGGGCTCGTCGATGCCGGGCAGCCCCACGTTGAGGTCGAGCACGTCGGCGCCCTCATCCTCCTGCCGCACGCCCTCACCGACCAGATATGCAAGGTCGGACGAGCGGAGCGCTTCTTTGAGTTTGGGCTTGCCTGTCGGGTTGATGCGTTCACCGATCATGATCGGACGTTCCGAAAGGTCGACCGTCCGGCTGCCCGACGAGAGCAGGCAGGCGGAGGGGACGCGCTTTTCGGGCAGGGGCAGATCGCGGCATTCGGAAACCGCTTTCGCCAAATGTTCGGGCGTGGTGCCGCAGCAGCCGCCGAGGACCGGGGCGTATTTCGCAAGTTCCGCGACCGCCTCCGCGTATCCGTCGGGCAGCAGGTCGTATGCCGCCGTGCCGTCCTCGTTCATCTTCGGAAGACCCGCGTTGGGGTTGAAGAAGAGGGGGATCGACGTCGCCCGGGCGATCTTCTCCGCCGCTTTCGCCATTTCCAGGGGTCCCACCGAACAGTTCAGCCCGAATGCGTCGACCCCCATTCCCTCTGCGAGCGCCGCCATCGCCTCGACCGGAAGACCGGTCAGCATCCGTCCCTTTTCGTCGGATGTCACCGAGAGAAAGAGAGGCAGATCGCTGTTTTCTTTGGCGGCGAGGATCAGCGCTTTCGCTTCGTAGGGGAGCGAGAAGGTCTCGGCAAGGATCAGGTCCGCGCCGGCGTCGACCCCCGCTTTGATCTGCTCCGCGAAAAGGTCGTAGGCGTCGTCGAAGGAGAGTTCTCCTAACGGCTCGAGCAGTTTCCCGGTCGGGCCGATATCCAGCGCGACGAAGAAATCGCCGTCTCCTGCGGAGCGGGCGCACTTGACCGCCGCCTTGACCGTCTCGTCGACCGAAAGACCGACCGGGGCGAGTTTCAGGCGGTTCGCGCCGAAGGTATTGGTTTTGAGGACGTTGCATCCCGCCGCAAGGTACGCCGCGTGAATGCCCCGCACGACGTCGGGGTGATCGTATCCGAAGCGCTCCGGGACCGTCCCCTCGGGCATCCCGGCGGATTGGAGCATAGTCCCCATCGCGCCGTCGAAGAACAGGCGGCGGGTACCGATCAATTCACGAAACCGCATGGGGTTTTCTCCTTTCTTGGCGTAAGATCCCTTCGGGTCAGTTCTTTCCGTCCCCCGCGATCAGGCGGGAGAGGTTGTCCGCGATCGCCTTCGCGACGTCGGGTTTGTTCATGGTGTAGACGTGGACGCCGCGCACCCCGTTCGCCAAAAGATCGACGATCTGTTCGGTGGCGTAGGCGATCCCCGCCTGCTTCATCGCGTCGGGGTCCTCGCCGTAGCGGTCGACGATCCGGCGGAAGCGGTTGGGCAGCGTCGCGCCCGAAAGCGCACAGGCGCGGGCGATCATTCTGCCGTTGGTGACCGGCATGATCCCGGCGATCACGGGGACCTCGATCCCGCGCGCCATCGCCCGGTAGAGGAAACTGTAAAGCACCGAGTTGTCGAAAAACATCTGGGTCGTCAAAAAGTCCACGCCCCGGTCGACCTTGTCTTTCAGATGCGCGATATCGTCCTCGCGGTGCGGGCAATCGATATGCCCCTCGGGATAGCAGGCGGCGCCGATGCAGAAATCCCCGGTCGCCTTGATCTCGGTAACAAGGTCTGCGGCGTAGCGGAAGTCGCCCGTCCGCGCCTGCCCCTCCGGGAGATCGCCGCGGAGCGCGAGAACGTTCTCGATCCCGCTCTCTTTCAGTTCGGCAAGACGAGCGGCGACGTCGGCTTTGCTCGATCCGACGCAGGTCAGGTGCGCGAGCGCCGTGATCCCCGACCGATTCTGCACGTCGGAGGCGAGCGCCACGGTCCCCTTTGCGCCGTTGCCCCCCGCGCCGTAGGTCACGCTGATAAAGTCGGGGCGAAGCGCCGCCACCCGACGGACCGCTTCGAGCGTCGGCTCGATCGGGAGTCCGGGTTTCGGCGGAAAGACCTCGAAGGAGAGGGTGGGCGTTCCGCGTTTCAGTTTTTCGGATATCTTCATCGGTCGGTCCTTTCTTTTCGCGTCGGGCGGCGGGTTAATTATTGTCAGTATAGCACATCTTCCCCGCAAGGTCAACCTTTTTTCGCTTTTTTCGGTCGCCGCTCTTTCCCGGAACGGGGGGGAGACTTGACAAAAGCGACGGAATAAACTATAATGATACCATTATACCGATCCGTGCGTACGCGGTCGGTCGACCTATACAGGAGAATCAAGATGACTACAAACGTGCGTGTACCCGAGATCTACGGGTGCAGGGTGTTCAGCGACGAAGTGATGCGGGAGCGTCTTCCGAAGGACGTCTACCGCAGTTTGACGCGCACGATCGCCACCGGCGGCGAGATCGACGCCTCGATCGCGGGCGCCGTCGCCAACGCCATGAAGGATTGGGCGATCGAGAACGGCGCGACCCATTTCACGCATTGGTTCCAACCGCTGACCGGCGTGACCGCCGAGAAGCACGAAAGTTTCCTTTCTCCCGTCGGCGGGGGAAAGGTCATTATGGAGTTTTCGGGCAAAGAACTGATCAAGGGCGAGTCCGACGCTTCGTCTTTCCCGTCCGGCGGTCTGCGCGCCACCTTTGAAGCAAGGGGCTATACCGCTTGGGACCCCGCGTCCTACGCCTTCGTCAAGGACGGCTCGCTCTACATCCCGACGGCGTTCTGCTCGTACAGCGGAGAGGCGCTCGACGCGAAGACCCCGCTGCTCCGTTCGCTCGACGCGCTCTCGGCGCAAGCCGTCAGGATCCTGCGTCTGTTCGGAGACAACGAGACCGCGCGCGTTTCGGTCACGGTCGGCGCGGAGCAGGAGTATTTTCTCGTGGATCGCGCGGACTATCTGCGCCGTCCCGATCTGCGCTATACCGGGCGCACGCTCTTCGGCGCCCCCGCACCCAAGGGACAGGAACTGGAAGACCACTATTTCGGCGCGCTGAAGCCCCGCGTTTCTGCGTTTATGGCGGATCTTGACCGCGAACTCTGGAGTCTCGGGGTCGACGCCAAGACCAAGCACAACGAGGCGGCGCCCGCCCAACACGAACTCGCCCCGATCTTCGGCACGGCGAATATGGCGATCGATCAAAACCTCCTGATCATGGAGTATATGAGGCGGACCGCGGAGAAGCACGGGATGGCGTGCCTCCTCCACGAAAAACCCTTCGCCGGCGTCAACGGCAGCGGCAAGCACGACAACTGGGCGCTCGCGACCGACGGCGGCAAGAACCTCTTGAAAGCCGGGCGCACCCCTGCGGAGAACCTGCAATTTCTGCTCTTCCTCGCCGCGGTGGTCAAGGCGGTCGACGAGTACCAGGATCTGCTCCGGCTCTCGGTCGCGTCGGCGGGCAACGATCACCGTCTCGGCGGCAACGAGGCGCCCCCCGCGATAGTCTCCATGTTCATCGGGGACGAACTCGAGGCGGTCGTCGAATCCATCGTTTCGGGTCACGCCTATAACGGCGCGGGCCGCGAGACCATGAATCTCGGCATCCCGTCGGTCCCGACCTTCACCCGCGACGCCACCGACCGCAACCGCACCTCTCCTTTCGCGTTCACGGGCAACAAGTTCGAGTTCCGGATGCCCGGCTCGTCGCAGAACGTCGCGATGCCGAATATCGTTTTGAATACCGCCGTCGCGGAGGAACTGCGGCTCTTTGCCGACGAACTCGAGGGGGCAAAGGACTTTGACGCCTCTCTCCGTACCCTGATCCGCAGGGAACTCACCGCGCACCGCCGCATCATCTTCAACGGCAACGGCTATTCCGAGGAATGGCGAAAAGAGGCGAAGGAGCGCGGGCTGCTCGAACTGAAACGCGCCGTCGACGCCTTCCCGTACCTCACCGCCGAGAAGAATATCGAACTGTTCACCCGCCACGGCGTGATGAATCGGAACGAACTTTTCTCGCGCAAGGAGATCCTGTTCGAGAACTACGCGAAGGTGGTCAACATCGAGGCGCTCACTATGATCAATATGGTGCGCCGCGACTATCTGCCCGCCGTCGAGAAGTATATACGCGACCTTTCGACGACCGCGATCAAAAAGCGCGAACTGCTCCCGAACGCCGGCGTGCGCGTCGAGACCGATCTGGTGCGGAAACTGACCGCGCTCGCGGAGGAAACCTACCGTCTCGTCGCGAAACTCGAGGACGAGGAGGAGGTCGCCGCCAATATCAAGGACGGATACGAGAAGGCAAGGGAATACGCCGACAAGATCCTGCCCCTGATGGACGAACTCCGCGCGTCGGTCGACGGGATGGAGCCGCTGACGGCAGCTGAATATTGGCCGGTGGCAACCTACGGAGACCTGATGTTCGGAGTGTGAGACGACACGCACATTTCAGCGCAGACCGGAAAACGACGGTCTAAACAAATCCGTTAATGCATTTTGCTTTGTGAAAACGCAACGCTCCTTTGAGTGCATTTAAGGTTGAGAACCGCCCGCATTTTGCGGACGGTTCTCTCCATTTATTACAAATCGTTTTCCTATCCGCGTTTGCGACCGCTTGGCGTATGTGTATACGCCGTCGGGTCGCAAGCGCGCATTCTGCATCTGCCTGTGCGCGTCTGGTAACTTGAGCTGGCGCGGGTTGGTTGAGATAGAGACCGATCACACGCCGGCGCGGGTGGGTTGAATTTTTTCCATTATCCGCTTTCCTTTATTGTTTTTGATACTTCTCCGCGGCTTCGGCGAGGGTCTTGCCGATTTCCTCGCGGAGATTTGCGGGGGAGATGATCTCGACCGCGCCGGCGTACTGGAGCGCCCAGTATTTCATCGCGGACGGGCTGGAACGCACGCGGACGTGGCAACGGTTTTCGTCGACGGGCTCGATGACGATCTCCTTGCCGAACCAATCGATCACCTGATCGATCACCCACGTTTCTGCGAGGAACTCGACGGGCTCGGGACGGTCTGCGAACATATAGGGCAGGGCGGTGGAGAACCGCTTGTAGTCGATACCGTTCTCGTAGCCGGGGATCGAGCGGATCGGGGTGGCGGGCTCGTCGGTCAGACGGACGTTTACGATATGATCCACCCGGTTGTAAAAGACGGTCTTGAACTTTTCGTTCAAAGACATCAGGTAGTAGCGCTGATTGTGCAGGATCAACAGATACGGCGTTCCGCGCTGGTGGCTCGTGACGTGCGGTTTCTTGTCCGTGCCGTACTTGACGTAGTCGTACTCGATCTGCCGACCCTTTTCGATCGCCTGGTCGATGATCCCGACGTTATAAAACAGGACGGGGCTCTCGGTCTTGTCCCAGTCGTTGACGGCGTAGAGGTTTTTGACGTTCCCGCGGAAGGACGGGCTTGCCAGCGACGTCAGCCGCTCGATCAGTTCCTTCGAGTGCCGGGGATTGACGTGCTTGCTCGCGAGGATCCCGTCGATCAAGAGATGGATCTCCGAGTCCTCGAAGGTGCGAACGAACAGGTAACACCCCGCCGGGGTGGACGCGATCTCGTACCCCGCGTCCTTAAGCAGCGAGACGATCCGCCCCACCGCCTTGCGCTCCAAGACGATCCCGTAGTCCCGCTCCAGAATACGCAGGATCTCGTCCTGCTTCAGCGGGTGCTTTTCGTCGCTGTGCTTCTCCAAAATCTCAAGGATCCGGAGCAGCGCCAGCCGTTTGGGTTCCAGGTCGCTCATACGGTTTCTCCCCCCGTTCTTTTGATACCTTATTGTACCATAAACGGGGCACGATTGCAAGAGCAGATGGGAAAACCGTGAGCGTCACCCTTTGACCGTCTGCCGGATCCGGGCGAGATCGCAGCCGAGCAGCGTTTCCTTTTCGAGCAGCGCCTTTGCCACGGCGTCAAGATAACGGCGGTTTTCGGCAACGATCCGTTTGGTGCGGCGGTAATAACTCTCCAGTTCTTCGGTCAGCCGGCGATGCGCGTCGGGCCTGACGCCTTCGGGCGTATTGGGATCGACGGCGTTTGCGAACCCGTAGACGGAAAAATCGTCGCGGAAACGCGCCACGATGAACTTTGCCCGATGAACGTCCAAACGGGAACCGAGATCCGGCTCCCCGAAGAGCAACTCGGTCGCCGCCATCCCGGCGAGAAGGGCGAGAATGCGGTTCTCCTGATAGAGCAATCGGTGCGTATAGTCCGGGTGTTTTCGGTAGGAGACCGTACCGCCGACAAAACCGTCGGTCGCCTTGATCGAGATCAGGTTGACCGATCCGGGCTCCAGAATATCCGCTGTGACGGCGTGCCCCGCCTCGTGATACGCGATCCGGGCGCGGGTCTCGGGGGTGTAGTGATCCTCGTCGTCGGGCGCGTTGAAGAATTTGCGCAGACAGGCGCGGATCAGGTCGTCACGCGTGACCGAATCCCGCCCGTCGTAGACCGCGTAGACCGCCGCCCGGTTGACGACCGATTCGACGTCGGCGCAGGAGTTTTCCACCATGATCCCTGCAAACTCCCTGAGGTCGGCGCTTTCAAGGTCGAATCCCTTACCCGAAAGATAGTGCCGGATGATCTTTTCGGTGTCGTCGAGCGAAGGCGTTTTCAGTTCGATCTCGACGTCGAATCTGCCCGCGCGGACGAGCGAATCGGGGAGCTTCCAGCGGGCGTTCACGGTGGCGACGACGAAAACGCCGGAGTCCGCCGTGGCGTCCATTCCGGTCTGCACCGCCACGTACTCGTTGGCGTCCTTGTGTCCTTCGCTGCTGTCGTTCGTGAATTTGTCAAGATCGTCGAGTAGAAGCACGGCGGGCGCTTTTGCTTTCGCCTCGTCGAACGCCGCCCGGAGTTCGTCAAGGAACGCGCCGTTCGACCTGTCCTTTCTGACCGTGACGGACGGCAGCCCGCACTCCTCGATCAGACAGGCGGCGAAGAGCGTCTTTCCGACCCCGGGGTCGCCGCAAAGGAGCAGTCCGCGCGGGGGTTTCCCGCCCAAACGTTCGTATTTGCCGGAATTCTTCCAACAGTCGCAGAGAAGTTTCAGTTCGTTTTTGACCGATTCGTAGCCGATCACCTTGTCGAAAGCGGAGGGCTTCATCTTCTTCTCTGCGCCTCCGCGAGCGCCCGCTGAAGGTCGCGGGTCAACTGGTCGGAACGCTTGCGAAGATCGGCAAGCTTGCGGTCACAATCGGCGATCCTGCGGTTGTAGGGCTCCGCCATCCGGCGCTGATCCTGCGCCATTTTCTCATAGTCCCGCGCACGCTTTTCGTACTGTTCCGCCGAGCGCGCCTCGTTCGCTTTCTGCCGTTCGACGCTCTCGATATCCCGTTTCAGCCGATCCAGTTCTCTTTGTAAAGTGTTGAGATCCATTTTTCATTCATCCTTTCCGCGGGCTTTTGCCGCAGGATAAGGATAGCATAGAGCGTGTACCGAAAACGGGACAAGAAAAAACCGCCTCGGCAAGCCGATGGCGGCGCGATATGTTGCGCGGGCGCAACGCGATATGCCTCCCTGCGGTCGCGTGAATTGCAAACTGCGTTTG